>JBILPX010000017.1:0-18547 GCA_044373565.1 Roseomonas sp. | reverse complement strand
CTCGAAGGCGGCGACGATGCCGATAGCCTGCTGGGCGGGAACGGCTATTATCAGGTCCTGTCTGGCGAAGCCGGGAATGACACGCTGGTCGCGGGCGGGGGCGACGGTCAGATCCTGGCTGGCGGCGACGATGCCGATAGTCTGCAGGGCGGGAGCGGCGAGTCTCAGTACCTCATTGGCGAAGCCGGGAATGACACGCTGGTCGCGAGCGGGGACAAAGGTCAGTACCTCTCCGGCGGCGACGGCATAGACAGCCTTGTGAGCGGGAGCCAAAACGATTGGCTTGATTTTGGCGCCGGCGATGAGAGCTTCACTTATCTCTCCGGCACGGGCAGTGACACGCTCATTGGCGGAAGTGGCGATGATACCTTGTATCTCAGCGGCTCTTGGACCGAATCCTCCTCAGGTGACTGGATAATCTATTCCGGCAACGACGTGACACTTTATCTTCGAGACTGGGAAACCATCACCGTCAGCGGGGATACCCTCGCGGCCGGGGATGAAAGCTATGTCTTCCTTTCTGGTGGCGGCAATGCTGATAGCCTGATGGGCGGGGCCGGAGAGTATCAATACCTGCGCGGCCAAGCCGGCAATGACACGATATCGACGGGGATGGGTTCCGAACAGCAGGCTTTCGGCGGCGCTGATTCGGATAGTTTGATAGGTGGCGGCGGTGCATATCAATATTTGCACGGCCAGGGCGGCGATGACTCCCTGTTTGCGGGCAGTGGCGACAACATGTTCCTTTATGGCGGTGAAGGTACTGATAGCCTTGTTGGTGGAAGCGGGGCCTATCAGAATCTGTTCGGCGAAGCTGGCAATGATACGATACGCGTGGGCGAGGGTCCCAATCAATTCGTTGATGGTGGTTCCGGTGACGATGTGATCCTGGTCGGTGCCGTGACCGTCGCTGATATCGTCGCGCTATTCAATAGTTTGTAGAACGGCGCATGGGTGGCGGAACCGGCATTAGATAGAAAAGGAGCGAAGGAAAACTTCCGTACTCACGCCCGCATTTCCGGCCCATCCAGAAATTCCTGCGCCTTAGCGCGCATGGCGGCGAGTTTTTCGGGCTTCAGTTTACGCAAGCCCATCACCGGCATCGCCATGCGCGGGTTGCGCGCAAAATCCTCCGCATGGCGGGCGATGAAATCCCAATAGAGGAAGTTGAAGGGGCAGGCGCGCGGCCCCACCGCATCCTTCGCATCATGCGCGCAGCCGCGGCAATAATCCCCCATGCGGTTGATATAGGCGGCAGACGCCGCATAGGGCTTGGACGCCATCACCCCGCCATCGGCGTAAAGCGCCATGCCTTGGGTATTGGGCAATTCCACCCAATCAAAAGCATCGGCATAGACAGCCAGATACCAACGATTGACCTCGGCTGGATCAAGCCCCGCGATCAGCGCGAAATTCCCCGTAATCATCAGGCGCTGGATGTGATGCGCATAGGCGTGATCGCGCGTCTGCCCCACGGCTTGCGACATGCAGCGCATGGAGGTTTCGGCGCCCCAGTAAAACGCAGGTAAGGGGCGCGTGGCAGAAAGCGCATTGCCTTCCGCGTAACCCGGCATCAGCAGCCAATAAAGCCCGCGCACATATTCGCGCCAGCCAATGATCTGGCGGATGAAACCCTCAACCGCGTTGAGTGGCGCCAGGCCATCACGCCAGGCTTGCTCAGCCGCCACGCAAATCGTGCGCGGATCAAGCAGCCCGATATTGAGGCTGGTTGAAATAAGCGAATGGAAGAGAAAGGGCTGACCCGCCGCCATGGCATCCTGATAATCGCCAAAGCGCGGCAGCCGATCCCGGATGAAGGCCGCAAGTGCCGCTTCAGCATCACGCGCCGTCACGGGCCAGGCAAAGCACTCGGCTTCACCGAAATGCGCGCCGAAGCGTGTGCTGACCAGTGCCATCACCTCGCGCGTGATCTCATCCGGCGCAAAGCGCGGCGCGGCGGGCGGTGTCACACCGGCAGGTAGGGTCGCGCGGTTTTCGGCATCGTAATTCCAGGCGCCGCCGGCGGGTTCATCACCTTCCATCAAAAGCCCGGTTTCGCGGCGCATCTCCCGATAGAAAAATTCCATGCGGTATTGCTTGCGCCCCTTGGCCCAGGCGCGAAAGCGCGGCAGGTCGCAGATGAAGCGATCATCAGGACGAATTTCCACCGGCAGGCCGAGCGCTTTTTCCCAAGCCTCCATATCCTGCAACACGCGCCATTCGCCGGGATGCGTGGCGATGATACGCTCAGGCCGATGCCGCGCGACCGCGCGCGCCACTTCGCCGGCAAAGCTTTGCGTATTCGCCGGATCATCCAGGCGGATGTAATCCACGGCCACGCCGCGTGCTTCGAGCGCACGCGCGAAATGGCGCATGGCGGATAGAATTAGGATGATCTTTTGCGGGTGATGCGGGACATAGGTGCATTCGCCCATCACCTCCATCATCAATACCCGATCCCGCTTGGGATCCAACCCTTCCAGCGCGGAAAGACCGGGTGTCAATTGATCCCCCAGCACCACGCGAAGTGCTGCGGTTTTTTTCATCCCATCAGCTCATAAACAACGGCGCTGCCATCCTCGCCCTTGGTCGTCAGCGCCACCCAGCGGCCTTCGGCATCATAGCGCGCCACGGCGTCAACCGCGCCGTTCAGGCTGAATTGCACGCCGCCGCTCGGCACCGCGCTGCGCGCGGCAGTGCCCGCGATAAGCGTACAATTCACTGGGCGGATCAACGGGCGGGAGAAGTTCCCACCATTCCACCAGGTAAGCGGTGCGGCGTTGGCGGGCAGGCGCTGCGTGCCCTCCGGCCCCTGCGCCACCAAAGCACCACCTTCAACAGCAACGCGCGCTTCGGTCACGGTGCCGTTGCGGTCATGGCGGGATGTCAGGCGTTGCAGCCGGTCATTCGCCCATTCTTCCGCAATCTCATGGCGCAGGCGAAAGACGGTGAAGCCGGCCAGCTTCACCTGCAAGGCGATATCGCTTTGCACCGTAAGCCGCTGCGCATTGCCCGAAAGCCTTACCTGATGCGTACCAATCTCTTTTCCTTCGCGCAGCACGCGAAACCGCACTGGGCCGGGGGCGGCGAAGACGCTGATGGGCAGCAGCAAGCCGGGCAGGGCCAAAAAAGCACGACGCAACATCATCCGCGGCTCCGCAGCGTTGAACGGCCGCCATCCACGGCCATGATCTGGCCAGTAATCCAGCCCGCCTGATCTGATAGCAGAAAATCCGCCAGCGCAGCGGCATCATCCCCTTCCCCCAACCGGGGAATGGGGTGCTGCTTGGCAATCGCTTCCGCCATTTGCGCATTTGCCAGCAGCGGTGCGGCCATGTTGCTGCGCGTCAGTGATGGCGCGATGCAATTGATTCGAATGGCAGGCGCCAATTCGGCAGCGAGTGCCACCGTGAGGCCCTCAACTGCGCCCTTGGCGGCGGCAATCGCCGCGTGGTTGGTGAAGCCCGCCCGCGCCGCGATGGATGAAAACAGCACGACCGAACCCCGCCCCGCCGTCAGCGCATCCTGCGCGGCCTGAATGGCGAGCATGGCGCCAAGGGCATTCAGGCGAAAGGCAGCCAGCATGTCAGCTTCTGTCACGCGTTTCAGCGGCTTCAGGGCGATGGAGCCCACGCAATAGGCAAGCCCGGCCAAGGGCGCGCCGGCAGCAGCCACCGCGCCACGCAGTGCTGCCGCGTCTTCCACATCGGTGGGGATCGCAAGGCTGCCGGGGATTTCCGCAGCAAGGGCGGCCAGCCGCGCGGGATCGCGCGCCACCAGCACAGGGCGAAGCCCGCGTGACGCCACGCGCCGCGCCAGCGCCGCCCCCACCGCGCCAGTCGCGCCCAGGATAAGGATTGATGCTTCAGCCATGCTGCCCTCCGATGTCCTGTCCTCAAATGGTCACGCGCGGCGAAAGCGCGAGGGGCGCGACAAGCCGACCGTGCCGTGCCAGTATACAAGGGCGATGCGACAACTGATCCTGCTACGCCATGCCAAATCCGCCTGGGATGACCCGGCATTGGCCGATCATGCGCGGCCCTTGAATGGTAGGGGCCGGCGCGCGGCAGCCGCCATGGCCAATGCGATGCGCGGGCTGGGGCTTTCGCCCGATGTGGTGCTGGTTTCTTCCGCCAAGCGCACTTTGCAAACCCTGGAAGCGCTTTTGCCCCTGCCCGATAGCCCCATCATTGAACCGATGGATGAGCTTTATCTGGCGTCTTGGCAGAACCTGCTTGGCCTTTTGCACCGCGTACCGGAAACCGCGCGGAGTGTGCTGCTGATTGGCCATAATCCCGGGCTGCATGACCTTGCGCTTGCACTATCTGGCGCGGATTCCATGGCCCGCAACCCGGATGCGCGGCGCATGGCGGAGGCCTTCCCGACCGCTGCACTGGCGGAATTCAGCATCTCCAGCCCTTGGCCAAGCCTCGCGGAAGGCGGCGGGCGGCTGGTGCGCTTCATGATCCCCGACGATCTACCGGAAATGGCAGAATGACCGATCAAGAGCGTGCGGAAGCCAAGGCAGTGCCGGAAGCGCCGGAGATGACAGTGGCGCCGGAGCCTGCGGTGCTTGAGCTTGAATGCCGCATGGCAGTTGAGGACATTACGCTTCTTTCGCATTTGCCCATTCTGGCTGCCCTTCGAAAGGGCCGTATTTCCTCGGTTGCGGAGGAAATAAGGTGGCTGGATACGCCGGGCGGCGCGGTTATGGGATCAGGCAAGCTGATCGAAGTGCCCCGGCGTGGCCCAAAGCGATTGGTCACCTTGCACCCGGCGGATGATGCCCCTTGGCATCCTGGGTTAGTGCTGCCTTCGTCTGCCCTGCCGAGCCCGTCTCAGGAGCAAGCCGATGGCGGCGTGGAGGCGCTGATCCCTCTCGCTGCCTTTTCTGGCAGGCGGCGCCGTCAGAATCTGGTCCTGGGCGAGGCGACGGTGCAGCTCCGCGTCCTGCATGGGCATTTGCGGACCGTCATGGCCGAGCGCGAAGTCGTCCGGGTAGGCCTTCTGGGTCCGCCAGAGGCCGTTTTGGACCTGGCCCAACGCCTGGTCGCGGTATGTCCGCTATTGCCATCAAGCCTCAGCCTGGCTGCCGAAGCCTTGAGCCTTGCCACCGGACAGCCCCCGGCCCCGCGCCGGCGCGGGGCGCCGGATACCTCGGACGCTGATACGCTAGAGGCCTGCTTTACGCTCGCCATCGGGCATTTGCTGGAGGTTGCGTCCCATTACGCGCCGATCGCCCGCGCTGGCACAGCGATGGAGGGCGTGCATCAATTACGGGTTGCGATGCGGCGCCTGAGATCAGTTCTCAAGGTGTTCCGCCCAGTCACGGATGCGCCGCAAGGCCGCGCGCTGGATGAGGCTTTGAAAGGGTTCTTGAAACTACTTGGGCCGGCACGGGATTGGGATGTGTTCCTGGCCGGGATCGGGGCGGAGATGGCTGATCTTTTGCCGGATGATCGCCGCATGCGGGCCTTGCTGCGTGCGGCAGAAGCGGAACGCCAAACAGCCTATAAGGGTCTTGCTGAAGCGCTGGACGGGCCGGCTTGGCGCGCCTTGCTGCTGGCCGGCATCGCCTTCGTGCTCCGCAAACCGTGGCGTGACGGGGCTGTTCCTGAAAGGCTTGAGCGCTTGCAGGCCCCACCGCAGGATTTCGCCGCGTTGGTATTGGGGAAGCGCTGGCGCAAATTGCGTAAGGCAGGCGAAGACATCGAGGAGCTTGAGCCCGAAGCGCTGCATGAGCTTCGCCTTGATGCAAAGCGCCTGCGTTATGCCGCCGAGGTCTTTTCCCCAATCTTCCCGAGCAAGGCGACACGCCGGTTCCAGCGCAACCTTTCTGCTTTGCAGGAGGAGTTGGGGTTGAGCAATGATGCCTCGGTCGCGCGCGCGTTGGTGCGGCATCTTGACCGCGACAAGGATGCGGGGCGCGCCTGGGCGATTGGCATTGTGGAAGGCTGGTGCCTGGCACGAACCACAGCGGATCGAGAAGCCATTCTGGAGATTTGGGACAAGCTTGATACCAAAGAATCATTCTGGTCAGCGGATTAGCCGCATCTCTTCGCGTTTTGCGTGAGTGTGACACAATTTTTTTACATCTTTGGCAGTTGAAACACGGTGAAAAATTCGGTTATCGGTGACTTGTGCGCGAACCGAGACGTATCTTTAAAGGCAAGCAACTAAGTCCCCGCTTTGGCGGCTCTGGGCTTGGGTTGGCCTGCGCGGTAATTGCGGCGCTTTTCCTTGGCTTTGGCTTGCCGTCCAATCTTTTTGGCTCGGCCCCGGCAGATCGGCCGATCACGGCTGAGGCCGCGCAAATCCGCGTTTTTGATGGTGAGACGCTCGGCCTTGGGGACCGCATCATCCGCCTTTCCGGCATTGCCGCACCAACAAGGGGTGATGCTTGTGGTGGCGACGCCTCACGCGCTGATTGCGGCGCGGCGGCGGCGGCGGCGGCGCTCGCGCACCTGGTTCATGGCCAAAACATTACCTGCCGGATTGAAGGCCATGACGGCTTCCGCCGCGGGCTTGGCCGCTGCATCGTCGGTGGGCGCGATGTGAATGCGGCCATGGTGGAGGCGGGTTATGCGCTGGCATCGGTATCCGCGCTGCGCCCCCTGGAAGTGGCGGCGCGGGATGGCCGGCGAGGGCTTTGGGCCGATGCCAGCCAGATGCCAACCGATTGGCGTCGGCGTTGAGCGACTTTGCCTATTTTTGAAAAGGGCTGGTTTTTGAAAAAGGCTGGGCGCTGCGTTTTTATACCCATCTTCAAGGGCGATTTACGCTTTGGCGTTAGGCTTTGCCCGACTGCCGGTCACTCGGTTTGCCAATCTGCCCGCTCCGCCCCTATCTTGCACCGCACCATTATTTAGCGCCCCCGCTTGTGCTGGTGGCGTTACCGTTTTTGAGGAAGACAAGCATGACCACGAAGCCCCAGGGGTCCATTACCATCACGTTGGATGGCACCAACAAAAGCACGACGTTGCCCCTGCTGGGCGGCACGCTGGGCCCGCATGTTGCTGATATTCGCAAGCTTTATGGCGATCTTGGGATTTTCACCTTCGACCCCGGCTATGGCGCGACCGCTGCCTGCGAAAGCACCATCACCTATATTGATGGCGATGCCGGCATTTTGATGTATCGCGGCTATCCCATTGATCAATTGGCCGAAAAATCGAGCTTCCTCGAAATTTCCTATCTGCTACTGAATGGCGATCTGCCCAATGCCGCGCAGTATGAGGAATTCCGCAAGGGTGTGACCTATCACACCATGCTGCATGAACAATTGCGCCGCTTCTTTGACGGCTTCCGCCGCGACGCGCACCCGATGGCGATAATGTGCGGTGTGGTTGGCGCGCTGGCGGCCTTCTATCACGACAATCTGGACATCAATGATGCGCGCCAGCGTGAAATCGCTGCCTTCCGCCTGATTGCGAAAGTGCCGACCATTGCCGCCTGGGCCTATAAGTATTCCATCGGCCAACCCTTCATGTATCCGCGCAATGATCTGAGCTATGCGGAAAACTTCTTGTACATGCTGAACGCCGTGCCGGCTGAGCCTTGGGTGAATAACCCGATCCTGGCGCGCGCCATGGACCGCATCATGATCCTGCACGCGGATCACGAACAGAATGCCTCCACCAGCACGGTGCGGCTGGCGGGTTCAACCGGCGCCAACCCCTTTGCCTGCATCGCGGCGGGTATCGCGGCCCTTTGGGGCCCGGCGCATGGTGGCGCCAATGAAGCCGTGCTGAAGATGCTCGCCGAGATTGGGCATCCCGAGAACATTCCTGCCTTCATCAGCGAAGTGAAGGACAAGAACAGCCACACCAAGCTGATGGGCTTCGGCCACCGGGTCTATAAGAATTTCGACCCGCGCGCGAAGATCATGAAGGAAACCTGCCACGAAGTGCTGGCGGAACTCGGCATCAAGAATGAGCCGCTGTTGGATATGGCGATGGAAATGGAACGCATTGCGCTTTCCGATGATTATTTCGTCAGCCGCAAGCTTTATCCGAATGTGGATTTCTATTCGGGCATTATCCTAAAGGCGATGGGCATTCCGACCCATATGTTCACTGTTTTGTTCGCCGTGGCGCGCACGGTGGGCTGGGTGAGCCAGTGGAAGGAATTGATCGAAGACCCAAGCCAACGCATCGGCCGTCCCCGCCAAGTTTATAGCGGCGCGGCGGAACGGCCCTTCGTGCCGATGGCGCTGCGGCCCTGAGTTACGATTTGCCTCCCTCTGGTTGATACCCGAGGGAGGCTTTAACCTCGTGTCAGCACAAAACAGCCCGATTTTTTAAGGCCTTCCGTGCAATTATGGGTGTATGGAAGCCGCCGACACGATCAACCAGAAGCCGAAGATCAGGCTAAAATTAACGTCCCTTGTGCAAAAAGCTGGCCCGGCGTTAACCTTTAATTCACCTTTACGACCTAATCTACTCAGTATGCTCAGCTTAAATTCCATCGCAGCCGTCTCCCAGGAAGTCTCTGCAAACGCCGGGGTCATCCAGGCACGTTCCCCGGTACAGCCGGTGGATGTGCTGCGCGGTAATGGTCAGGGGCAAAGCGCTCAGCGCTCCCTGGAAGCCGTCCCGCCCGAGCCGTCAAAGCCGATGCCGCGCGGGTCACTGCTCGACCTTCGGGTTTGAAATCGGTTCCAGCCCTAAATTTTTTTTGTGGAATAGTGGCGCCGTTACTTGCCGTTGAGCGCCGAGATCACGCCCGCCATAGCAGACTGAAACATCTCAGGCGTCAGCCGCCGGGTTGAGGTATTATAGCGGCTCACATGATAGGAATCGGCCAGGATCAGCCCATCGGGCAGGCGATGCCGCGCGCCATGGGTGAAGGCAAAGCGCGAAGCCGGAATGCCCTTGGCGCGGAGCAGCGCGTTATGCGCCACCACACCCAAAGCGAGCACCACGCGGAGGCCCGGCATGCCGGCAAGCTCAGCCTTCAGGAAGTCATTACAGGCGCGGATTTCGACCGGTAGAGGCAGATTTTCTGGCGGCACACAGCGCACCGCATTGGCAATGCGGCAGCCGGTCAACTCCATGCCATCCTTCGGGTCTTCGCCATAGGCGCCGCGGGCCAGGCCATATTCCAGCAAGGTTGTGTAAAGCAGCTTGCCAGCATAATCCCCGGTGAAGGGCCGCCCGGTGCGATTAGCGCCACGCACCCCGGGCGCCAAGCCCAGCACCAAAAGTGGCGCCTCGCGCTGGCCCCAGGATGGCACGGGGGCGTTATGCCAGCCGGGTTCCTTCGCCCGATTGGCGGCACGATATTCGGCAAGCCTTGGGCAAAGCGCGCAATCGCGGCCCGGCACTGACGCCTGTCCGCTTCGCGACCGCTCAGCAGACACGTGCTAAACCTTTGTTTGATCGCATTTTCCGAGTCGCCAAGTGATTCCACTTGGCTTGAAAATGCTCAAGGTTTGATCGCATTTTCCGAGCCGCCAAGTGATTCCACTTGGCTTGAAAATACTCAAGGTTTGATCGCATTTTCCGAGCCGCCAAGTGATTCCACTTGGCTTGAAAATGCTCAGGCCCAGCGCTCATTCAGGCTCGATATCCGGCGCCTCACCATAAGGGTCGGCGGGGGTGATGCGGCTTGGCCGGGCCACCGCAGCAGGGGGCGGCGCGGGGGCGCGCGGGCGGGCTTCGGCGGGGGCGCGGCGGGCGATCTCTGGCCCGATATCGGCCAGTTCCAGAAAGGCGTCAGCCTGGCGGCGCAATTCATCGGCGATCATGGGCGGCTGGCTTTCCATGGTGGATACCACCGTCACCTTCACCCCCAGGCGTTGCACGGCTTCCACCACGCGGCGGAAATCGCCATCGCCGGAAACCAGCACCGCATGATCCAGATGCGGCGCCAATTCCATCATATCCACCGCCAATTCGATATCCATATTACCCTTGATGCGCCGGCGCCCAGTGGGGTCTGCCTGTTCCTTGGCGGGCTTGGTCACCACGCGCCAGCCATTATAGGCCAACCAATCGGTCAGCGGGCGAAGCGGGGAGTAATCCTCGGTCTCAATCAGCGCGGTGTAGTAGCAAGCACGCACCAGATAGGTGGAGCCGCCGAAAAACCGCAGCATGGCGGCGAAATCCATCTCGAACCCGAGGGCCCTTGTGGCGTAATAGAGATTGGCGCCATCAACAAACAGGCCAACGCGTTCCGGGCCAGCCTGGCGCCGAGCAACATGAGCAGACATCAAATGATCCTCAATGGGTTGAAATCAGCGATCAAATACGAGTTGTTTCATTACACTATAAATTTTGCGCTGTCATGCCCAGCGCGCCGGAGTATTTTCAAGCCAAGCGGTAACGCTTGGCGACTCGGAAAATGCGACCAAGCCAAAATTTAGCGCATGTTGGCTGAGCGGATGCGAAGCGGACAGGTGCTAATCGCGATTGGCGCCAATCTGCCTGCGGGCGATGGCGCGCCGCCGCTTGAAAGCTGCAAGGCGGCGCTGGCCGCACTTGATGCCCTGCCGGGGCTGCGCGTGGTGGCGGCGTCTCGCTGGTGGGAAAGCGCGCCCATCCCGCCCAACCCAGCCGCGCCGCGCTATGTGAATGGGGTGGCCCTGCTGGAAGGCGCGGCTGAACCGGCAAAGCTGCTCGCCGCGCTGCAAGCCATTGAGAACGCCGCCGGACGCACTCGGCCCTATCCCAATGCGCCGCGCGTGCTTGACCTTGATATCATTGATCTGGATGGGCTGGTGCGTGATACGCCGGACCCGGTGCTGCCCCATCCGCGCGCCCATCTGCGTGGCTTTGTGTTGTATCCCTTGGCCGAGGTCGCACCTGGCTGGGTGCATCCGCGCCTGAAGCAGCCCGTTTCGGCGCTGATCGCTGGCCTGCCGGCACAGGATTTGCGCCCAATTACCCCCGCCTGACGCCGATGGGCTTGAAATCCTTGCAAAGCGGCGCTGGGGCGACTATTTAAGAGGGATAACCGGTCCAGCCGGGCGCCCGGCCCCCGCCGCGCGCCCCTTTTGTCTTTGGAGCCCTCATGGCGCGCGTCACCGTTGAAGATTGCATCGAAAAAATCCCCAACCGCTTTGAACTCGTGCTGTTGGCCGCGCAGCGTGCGCGTAACATCAGCAGGGGCGAGCAGATTGCGGTGGATCGGGACGATGACAAGAACCCGGTCGTGGCGCTGCGCGAAATTGCCGAGGAAAAGGCCGATCTTCCTTCATTGGAAGCTGATCTGATTAAATCCTTGCAGCGCGCGCCGGAGCCTGAGCCCGCCGAGGAAGAAGTGATTGACCTGATCGCGACCGATGAAAACATCTTCGGCATCATGGATGTGCATGAAGAAGCACTGCCCGAAGCTGGCGCCGATGACATGGCGCCCGACGATCTGGAAGCTGCCATCGCCGCCGAACTTGGCGGCAAGCGCTAGGAAGGCCGATGGGGCGAAGCAACAGCACCCGCTTCCCCCTGGATTTCCCCCGCGCGCCTGAAGGTCTGGCTGCGGGGCGCGCCCTTTCGCCCGGCGCTGAGCTTGCGTCCCGCGTTATTGCCTATGATCCGCGCGCTGATGCGGCGCTGATCGCCTCAGCCTATGACATGGCCGCGAAAGCGCATGCGCCGCAGCGGCGCGATGACGGGCAGCCTTATATCGTGCATCCGCTCGCGGTTGCGGAAATCCTGGCCGGCTATCGGCTCGATAGCGGGTCCATCATCACCGCGCTATTGCATGACACGGTTGAGGATACGTCGCTCAAGCTTGGTGATATTGAAAGCAGCTTCGGCAAGGAAGTGGCGCGGCTGGTGGATGGCGTCACCAAGCTGACGCGGCTTGAACTGCAATCCGAACGCACCAAGCAGGCCGAGAATTTCCGCAAACTTGTGCTCGCGATGAGCGAGGATATTCGCGTGCTGCTGATTAAGCTCGCGGATCGGCTGCATAATATGCGCACCATCTCAGGGATGCCGCAGCTGGAACGCCGCCGCAAGCAGGCGCGGGAGACGCTGGAAATCTACGCCCCGCTGGCGGAACGCATCGGCATGGATGCGCTGAAGACGGAGCTGGAAACCCTGTCCTTCCGCGAAATGAATGCGGAGGCCTGGCAGACCATCGCCGCGCGCCTGACCTATCTGCGCGGCCAGGGCGCCGATTTGATCGACGAAATCGAGGCCGATGTGCGCCGCGTTTTGGCCGATGCCGGCGTGACGGTGGTGGATATTCAGGGGCGGGAGAAATCGCCCTATTCGATCTGGCTCAAGATGCAGAAGAAGAATGTCGCCTTCGAGCAATTATCCGACATCATGGCCTTTCGTATCATCGTGCCGGAAAAGGGTGATTGCTACGCGGCACTTGGTGCCATTCATTCCGCCTACCGCGTGGTGCCGGGCCGCTTCAAGGATTGGATTTCAACGCCGAAGACGAATGGCTATCAAAGCCTGCATTCCGGTGTGACCGTACCGGAACGGCGCAACGCCAAGATCGAAGTGCAAATCCGCACCAAGGAAATGCATGATATCGCGGAAAATGGCGTCGCCGCGCATTGGAGCTATAAGCAAGGCCCCGCATCCGGGCGCGATCAGAAGCGCTATCCTTGGGTGCGCGATCTGCTCGAAATTCTGGAGAACGCCGCTGAGCCTCAGGAATTTCTGGAACATACCAAGCTTGAACTGCATCGCGATCGGGTTTTCTGCTTCACGCCCAAGGGTGACCTGATCGAATTACCACGCGGCGCCACGCCGGTGGATTTCGCCTATGAAGTGCATAGCCAGGTGGGCGACAGCACGGTCGGCGCCAAAGTGAATGGCAAGATCGTGCCACTGCGCCATGTGCTGGAAAATGGCGATCAGGTGGAAATCATCACCGCGCGCGGCGGAACGCCCAATCCGGGGTGGGAGCGTTTTGTTGTCACCGCCAAGGCGCGCGCGCGCATCCGCCGTGTCACGCACGCGCGCCAGCGCGCGGAACAGCGCGAAGAAGGGCGCAGCGCTATCGCCAAGGCGTTTCGCGCGGCTGGGCTCGATTTTTCGGAAAAGCTTGCGGAACCTGCGCTCAAGCCGCTGAAGCAGGCGGATTTTGAGGCGATGTGCGTGGCCGTTGCCACCGGCAACCTCTCGCCACGCGATGTGCTGAATGCGGCCGTGCCGGAATTGCGCGCGGCCGCCCGTGGGGCGGACCCGTTGGCACTCGCACGGCCACGCGGGCGGCTTGGCGCTGGTCCGACGCTGATGCCAGGCAAGGCAGAACGTCCATCGGCGGCCAAGCGCGATGCGGCGCTTGGGGTGCGGGGCCTCGTGACTGGCATGGCGGTGAGCTTCGCCGGCTGCTGTCACCCTCTGCCCGGGGATCGCATTCTTGGCATTGTCACGACCGGGCGTGGGGTCACGATCCATCGGCAGGATTGCCACGGCTTAGAGGCATTTGTCGCCACGCCGGAACGCTTCATTGATGTGGATTGGGATTATGATGGCGCAACCAAGGGCACCCATGTTGCGCGGGTTGAACTGGTCGCGGAAAATCGCCCTGATGCCTTGGCGGGAGTGACCACGGCCATCGCCCGGCAGGAAGGGGCAGTGAATAATCTTCGCATTGCCAACCGTGCCGAGGATTGGTGCGAAGTGATCGTGGATGTGGAAGTGCGCGATATTTCCCACCTGACCGCGGTGCTGGCGGCGCTGCGCGCCTGCCCAGGCGTCACGCAGGTGGAACGCGGCAAGGGATAGAGCGCGGCATGATCATCGGCATCGGGTCGGATATTCTGGATATCCGCCGCATTGAACGCACCATCGAACGCCATGGGGACCGCTTTCTGGAGCGTATCTTCACCACGGCTGAGCGTGCCAAGGCGGAAAAGCGCACGGAACGCATCCGCGCCGCAACCTATGCCAAGCGTTTCGCGGCGAAGGAGGCCGCTTCCAAGGCACTCGGCACCGGGTTTCGCGCAGGCGTGTTTTGGCGCGATCTGGGGGTAGTGAATTTGCCATCCGGCCAGCCCACGCTGCGCCTGACTGGTGGGGCGGCGGAACGGCTGAAGGCCATTACGCCGGCTGGGCATGGCGCGGTGATTGCACTCACCATGACCGATGAGTTTCCCTATGCCCAGGCGATGGTGGTGATTACCGCCGTGCCGCTTCCTTGACAGGGCGCGCTACCCCGCTATGCCCTGGACTCTCCCGGCAGTCTCGCCGGGAATTTGTTGCGCCATTTGGGCGTTATCCTTGGAATTGACATGGCCTCGAAGAAATCCGGCGGTTGGCTGGAAAGCATCAAAACGATTGTCTATGCCGCCGCGATCGCGATTGGTATTCGCACTGTCGCGTTTGAGCCCTTCAATATTCCTTCCGGTTCCATGATCCCCTCATTGCAAGTTGGGGATTATCTTTTCGTGTCCAAATTCTCCTATGGCTATTCGCGCCATTCCATGCCCTTCAGCCCCAATCTTTTCGAAGGGCGGATTTTTGCCTCCCCACCCAAGCGCGGCGATGTCGCGGTGTTCAAGCTGCCGCGTGATGGCAGCACGGATTACATCAAGCGCATCATCGGCCTGCCGGGGGATCGCGTGCAGATGCGCGCCGGTATTCTGCATTTGAATGGCGCGCCGGTGCGGCGCGAATTGCTCGGCCCCTATACGGTGGAAGGCGATGGCCCGCGCATCACGGTGCGGCGCTTCCGCGAATTCCTGCCCGCCATTGATGGCGCGCCAGGTGTGGCGCATAACATTCTGGAAGCATCCGATGATGCGCCCTTGGACAATACACCGGAATTTCGCGTGCCGCCGGGGCATGTTTTCGCCATGGGCGATAATCGCGACAACAGCCTGGATAGCCGCGCGATGAATGCCGTGGGCTTCATCCCGATTGAAAACCTGGTCGGGCGCGCGGAGTTCATCTTCTTTTCCGTGGATGGTTCGGCTGCCTGGTGGCAGGTGTGGAACTGGCCCTTTGCCATTCGCTGGACGCGGCTATTCAGCGCCGTCAGATGATACGCCTTTGCGATCAATGAGCGGAGAATTGGAAGAACGGTTGGGGCATCACTTCGCCAAACCTGAATTGCTGCACCGCGCACTGACCCATAGCACCGATGCGGAAAGCCGCGGTGAGGGCCTGCTTTCCAATGAACGTTTGGAATTTGTGGGCGACCGCGTGCTTGGGCTTTGCATCGCCGAATGGCTGGCGGAACGTTTCCCTGAGGAGCGCGAGGGGGATTTGGCGAAGCGGCTTTCCATGCTGGTTTCCGCCGATACACTCTGCAAAATTGCTGAAGAACTGGGGCTAGGTGCCGAGTTGCGCATGCCCGCGCGCTACCGCGCCACGGGGCTGATGGGGCCGCGCAATCTGCTTTCTGATGCGTTTGAAGCGGTGCTGGGCGCAATTTATCTGGATGGTGGCATCTCGCCGGCGCGCGCTTTGGTGCGGCGCTGCTTTGCCGGTCTGATTGAAGCGGATGCGCGCCCGCCGACTTCGGCCAAAAATCGCTTGCAGGAATGGACCCTTGGGCGCGGGCTTGGCTTGCCGGCCTATGGGCTGGTGCAGTCAAGCGGGCCGCCCCATGCGCCGCGATTTGTGATTAATGTGCTGGCGGCGGGGCGGGAAGCGCAGGGTGAAGGCGATAGCAAACGCGCAGCCGAACAAGCGGCGGCGGAAGCCTGGTTGAAGGTATTGGAAACATGACAACGCGTTGCGGCCTGATTGCCATTCTGGGCGCGCCTAATGCCGGCAAATCCACGCTGGTGAATAAGCTTGCCGGCAGCAAGGTGACGATTGTCTCGCCCAAGCCGCAGACAACGCGCTTCAGGGTGCGCGCCGTGGTGATGCGTGGCGAAAGCCAATTGGTATTGGTGGACACGCCTGGGATTTTCACACCGCGCCGGCGGCTGGACCGCGCCATGGTCGCCGCCGCCTGGGGGGGCGCGAAGGATGCCGATGTGGCGCTGCTGATCGTGGATGCGCGCGCCGGGCTGACCGAGCCCTTGCGCGCCATCATCGAAAGACTGAGCAAGACGCGCCGGCCCATTTGGTTGGTGTTGAACAAGACGGATTTGATCCCGCGCGAGAGGCTGCTGCCGTTGACCGCGGAATTGCACAAGCTGCTGCCCTTCGCGGAGACCTTCATGATTTCCGCCGAAAAAGGCGAAGGGCTTGATCTGTTGCTGGATCGGCTTGCGCAAATCATGCCGCCCGGGCCTTTTCTTTTCCCGGAAGATGATCTGACCGATCTGCCGAACCGCATGTTGGCGGCTGAGATTGTGCGCGAACAAATCCTGCGCCAGACGCATCAGGAAGTGCCGCATCACGCTTCGGTTGAAACCGAAACTTGGACCGAAAAGCCCGATGGGTCCGTTAGGATTGACTGCACCATCTATATCGCCCGCGCGACGCAAAAGGCGATCCTGATTGGGGATAAGGGCGGACGCATTCGTGAGATTGGGCGCCTAGCGCGGTTGGAACTGATAAAGCTTTTGGAACGCCCGGTGCATCTATTCCTGAATGTAAAGGAAAAGGCGAATTGGGATGAACAAGCCGCGCGCATCCGCGCCATTGGGCTTGAGGATGCCGGTTAAGTCCCGTTCACAATGAGCATTGAATGGGAGGCTCCGGCGGTGGTGCTTGATCTTCGCCCGCATGGTGAAGGCGGCGCGGTGGTGACGGTGCTGACCGAAGCGCATGGCCGCCATGCCGGGCTGGTAAAGGGCGGCGGCTCGCGCGCCCAGGCGGGGCTATGGTTACCTGGCAATTTGATTGAGGCGCGCTGGGTCGCCAGGCTTTCCGATCAATTGGGTAGTCTCAGTGGTGAATTGGTGCATCCTGCGGCGGCACTCGCCATGGATGAACCTTTGGCGCTGGCGCTGCTGTCTTCCGCCTGCACGATCGCCGCCGATGCGCTGCCGGAACGCGAAGCCCATCCACGCGCCTTTGCCGGCCTCGTTTCCCTGATCGGCCATTTGGCTGGCGGGGCTGAGGGCGTGATTGCGGATTACGTACGGTTTGAGGCACTGATCCTGACCGAGCTTGGCTATGGGCTTGATCTTGCTACCTGCGCCGTGACGGGTGTGCATGAGGGGCTGACCCATGTATCCCCGCGCACGGGCCGCGCTGTCAGCGCCGGGGCGGCCGCGCCTTATTTGGACAAGCTGCTGCCGCTGCCGGCCTTTCTGCGCGATTCGGAAAGCCTGGGTGAGGCTGCGTCCTGGGTGGCGGGGCTGAGGCTGACAGGGTATTTTCTGGAACGTGATGCCTTTGGCGCGCGGCACCGCCCTTTGCCCGAAGCGCGTTTCAGATTGGCAGAGAGAATTGCGGCATTAATCGCCGATTGACCCGGTAATGCATAACGCCGGTCTGCCCGCACATGGCGGCTTCACAGATTTCGTGAAACTCCTCAGGCAGGGAATGCAGCGTTTCGGGATTAAGGCGTGACCCGCTGAGTGTTGCCACGTGATTCCAGCCAAGGTTACGCAGCGTCATTTCCGCCCTTTGGGCCGCTGACGCTGCGCTGCAAGCCAGGGAGAAGATCAGAAAGCAGCGAAACTCCCCCCGCGGGGCCAGCGTGGCCGGGCCGGCAATGCCCTCAGCCCAGGTCACCCAGACCGAGGGCGCAGGCTGCGGGACAAATTCCTGCCTTATGGGGGCGATGGCGAGATTCATCATGGATGAAAGAATACGGGAAGAATGCTTTACGAAGTCTTGAAGCTGGTGCGCACTGAAGGCTTTGCAGTGCGTGGTGCGCAGCGTTAGACCAGAACCTGATTAAGGATGCGATTCGCCCATGCCCGATGATGTCAAAGCCCTGACGCCCAACGGGGCGGAGCGTGAAACGCGGCTCGCGGATGCGTTGTCCGAACGCTATCTGGCTTATGCGCTTTCCACGATTACCGCGCGGTCACTGCCTGATGTGCGCGATGGGTTGAAGCCCGTGCATCGCCGCCTGCTTTGGGCGATGCGGCAATTGCGGCTGGACCCCGATGCAGGCTTCAAGAAATGTGCGCGCATCGTGGGTGATGTGATGGGCAAATACCATCCGCATGGCGATGCCGCGATTTATGAGGCCATGGTGCGGCTCGCGCAGGATTTTGCGGCGCGCTACCCGCTGGTCGAAGGCCAGGGCAATTTCGGCAATATTGATGGCGATAATGCTGCCGCCATGCGTTACACCGAAGCGCGGCTGACGGAAGTGGCGCAAGCCCTGCTGGAAGGGATTGAGGAAGACGCGGTTGATTTCCGCGCCACTTACGATGGCGAGGAACACGAACCCATCGTGCTGCCGGCGGCCTTTCCGCATCTTCTGGCCAATGGCGCGGCGGGGATTGCGGTGGGCATGGCAACCTCCATCCCGCCACATAATGCTGGGGAGCTTTGCGCGGCTGCGCTGGAATTGGTGCGCAACCCGGATGTCGGCACGGATCAGCTGCTGCGGCACATCAAGGGGCCGGATTTCCCCACCGGCGGCATTCTGGTGGAAAGCCCGGAAGCCATGCGTGAAGCCTATGAAACCGGCCGTGGCGGGTTTCGCGTGCGCGCGAAATGGGAAGTGGAAAAGAGTAAGGCCGGAAGCTGGGTGATCATTATCACCGAAATCCCTT
>JBILPX010000220.1:0-5681 GCA_044373565.1 Roseomonas sp. | reverse complement strand
GTCATCGAAAGATGGACCGGGCTTTATCCCTCTGGCCCGGATGATGCATTTTTCGAAGCGCCCATGCCGGGGGTGCGGCTGGTTTCTGTAACCTCAGGCACAGGCGCCAGCACGGGATTTGGCCTTGCCGAGGAAGTATTGGCCGATATGGAAGCAAACCCATGACGCAAAAAATCAAGGCTGTGATTCTGGATTGGGCGGGTACCGTGGTGGACCATGGCAGCAGCGCGCCCATGGGGGCCTTTGTGAAGGCCTTCGCCCATTTTGGTGTTGCCATTTCCATTTCCGATGCGCGCGGCCCGATGGGCATGGCGAAGCGCGACCATATCCGCATGGTGGGCACAGCCCCTTCCGTCGCTGCCGCTTGGCAGGCAAATCATGGGCGCGATTTCGATGATGCCGCCATTGATGCGATTTTCGAGATTTTCGAACCAATGAATGTGGCCGCCGTGGAAGCCCATTCAGCGCTGATCCCAGGGGCTCATGATGCCCTTCAATGGTGCAAGGCGCGCGGCATTCGGGTTGGGTCCACCACCGGCTATACGCGCCCGATCATGGAAAGGCTGATGCCCCTCGCTGCCGCACAAGGCTTTGTGCCAGAAGTGACGATCTGTGCCGGCGATTTGGCTGCGGGGCGTCCGGCGCCGCTGCAAATCTGGTCGGCTTTGGCGCAAATGGGCATCTGGCCCGCCAGCAGCGTGATTAAACTTGATGATACGGCGCCTGGAATTGGCGAAGCGCGCGCGGCGGGTTGCTGGGCCGTTGGCGCAGCGCTTACCGGCAATAACCCGGGCCTTTCCGCCGAGGAGCTTGCGCACCTTCCGCCCGATCAACGTGCGGAGCGCCGCCGCGCGGCGAGTGAACCTTTGCTGCGCGCGGGCGCCCATCTTGTGATTGACAGTATCGCGGAGCTGCCGTGGCTGGTCGAGCATATCGAAGCCCGGCTGCTAGCTGGAGAGAAGCCTGGGCTTTTGGAAGCAAATTGACATAAAAATGTCATTTAAGTGCCATGAAGCCGTCGCGGATCGTAGGATAGCCGAAAACATGTTTTCAGGAGGCTCCATAATGCGTTTTATCTTTTTTGCCCTGGCCTTGCTTGGCTTGGCGCCCATGGCCGAAGCGCAGCAGCGCACTCGGCTGACCGTTTATACGGCGCTCGAGAATGAACAGCTCGCGCCCTTCAAGCAGGCGGCTGAGGCTGCGCTACGCGATGTCGAAATCGCCTGGGTGCGCGATTCCACGGGCGTCATCACAGCCCGTCTGATTGCCGAAAAGGCCAATCCGCGCGCCGATTTGGTGTGGGGCTTGTCGGTCTTCTCCCTGCTGCAAATGGAAGCGCAGGATATGCTGGAACCCTATTCGCCACAGGGCGGCGAAGCGCTGCGTGCAAATATGCGGAGCAGCCGCAGCCCCATGACCTGGACCGGGATGGATGCTTTTGTTTCCGCCATTTGCTTCAATACGGTGGTCGCCCAGCAGCGCAACCTACCGCGCCCCAGCACCTGGCAGGACCTGCTCGACCCGCGCTTTCGCGGGCAGATCGTGATGCCGAACCCGAATTCATCGGGCACTGGCTTCCTGACCGTCGCGGGTTGGATCGCCAATCAGGGTGAGCAAGCGGCCTGGGCCTTCATGGACAAGCTGCATGAGAATATTCAGCAATACACGCATTCCGGCAGCGCGCCCTGCAACAATGCCGCGCGCGGTGAATTTGGCGTGGGGCTTTCCTTCGATATGCGCTCGGTCACGCTGAAGAATCAGGGCGCGCCGATTGACATCATTGTGCCGACCGATGGCGTGGGCTTTGACCTGGAAGCCACTGCGATCATGCGCGGCACCCGCAACCTGGAAGCGGCGAAGCGTCTTGCTGATTTCACGGTCTCGCGTACTGCTGCTGAACTCTATGGCCGCTACTACGCCATGCTTGCTCTGCCGGGTGTTGAGCCGACGGTGCGTGGCTATCCGGCTGAATTCGCACAGCGCCTTGTGAATGCGAATTTTGCTGACATAGCAGCGGCGCGCGAAAGGCTGCTGGCCGAATGGCAGCGCCGTTATGATGGCAAATCCGCGCCGCGCTAAGCGTGATGGTTGCCGCTCTTGATAATGGCTTGGGCACCGATGCCGGAAATACAACCGGCATCGGTGATCCATTTCTGAAGATCAGAGATGTCGGCAAGCAATTCGGCAGCTTCGTTGCCCTTGAACGCGTAAGCCTGAACGTCCTTACCGGCGAATTCGTCTCATTTCTTGGCCCATCCGGCTGCGGCAAGACGACGCTACTGCGCGCCATCGCGGGGCTTGATCCGCCTACCGTGGGGCGCATCATCCAGGCGGGGCGGGATATCACGGCGCTTCCCCCGGCAGAGCGTGATTTTGGTATTGTATTCCAATCCTATGCGCTATTTCCGAATTTGAGTGTCGCAGAGAATATCGGTTACGGTTTGCGTGGCGCTGCCTGGCCAAAGGCCAGAAGATATCAGCGTGTCGCCGAGTTGCTGCAACTGGTGGGCCTGGCAGATCAGACAGTAAAATACCCAGCGCAGCTTTCTGGCGGGCAGCAGCAACGCGTGGCGCTTGCCCGCGCCTTGGCAGCCGAACCGGGCTTGCTGCTGTTGGATGAGCCGCTTTCAGCGCTGGATGCCATTGTGCGGCTTCACCTGCGGCAGGAAATCCGATCCTTGCAGCAAAGGCTTGGCGTGACGACGATCATGGTGACCCATGACCAGGAAGAAGCACTGAGTGTTTCGGATCGTATTGTGGTGATGTCTCAGGGTCGTATTGAACAAATCGGGACGCCAGAAGAAATCTACTGCGCACCCGCTTCCGCCTTTGTCGCGGGCTTTGTTGGGCGTTCGGCACATTTCATGGCCAAGGTGCATACGCCGGCCGGATACATCACCACCCATGGCCTTGTGATGCCCGCCAAAGCAGCAAGCACCCTTCTGTATGGCGCGGAAGCGGAGGTTTTCATCCGTCCAGAGGATGTCGAACTCCGCCCCATCACAGACCATGGCGACGGAAGTTTCGAAGCTGTCGTGGCCGGCTATGAATTTCTTGGCCCGGTCTGCCGCCTGGGCTTGGAGGCAAATGGATTGCGCTTCGAAGCAGATATTGCGCCAGCCACTTTTAACGAACTGGGCGCGCTTCCTGGTGCGCGACTATCCGCCCGCTTTCGGCCTGATCGGCTTCTGATCTTCCCTGCGCATGGCTAAGCCCTTCTTGGCGCAGTCCGGCGCAATCCGCCCCAAGGCTTCATCGGATGAGATATCGCTCCGCACCATCCAGGCGCTGGGCTTTCTGTTCCTGAGCCTTGCGCTGGCGCTGCCCTTGGCAAGCCTTCTGCTGCGCGCCTTTGAAGACCAACATGGCAGTTTTGTGGGCCTGCGCAATTTCGCAATTTATGTCACCACGCCAAGCCTAGTGCGGTCGGCCTGGAATTCGGTCTGGACAGCCTTCATCACTACTTGCGTGGTCATTCCCCTTGCTTTCGCATACGCCTATGGCCTGACGCGAAGTTGCATGCCGGGCAAATGGATCTTTCGCGCCATTATGTTCTTGCCGATTTTGGCGCCATCGCTGCTGCCGGCCTTGTCGCTTATCTACCTTTTCGGCAATCAGGGCATGCTGCGCTGGATGATGGATGGTGGCAGCATCTACGGCCCCTGGGGCATCATCGGCGCGCAGATTTTCTACTGCTTCCCGGCGGCTGCCATCCTTCTGTCTGTCGCCTTATCCACTGCTGATGGCCGCCTATATGAAGCGGCGGAGGCGCTGAAGGCTTCCCGGTTTCGGATTTTTCTGACCGTGACCTTGCCGGGCGCTTTATACGGCTTGGTCTCTGCAAGCGTTGTTGTCTTTACGCTGGTTGTAACGGATTTCGGCATACCGAAAGTCATTGGCGGGCAATTCAATGTGCTGGCAACGGATGTCTATAAGCAAGTCGTGGGACGCCAGGATTTGAATATGGGGGCGGTAGTGGGTCTTGTGCTTCTGCTGCCAGCTATTCTTGCCTTTCTTCTTGATCGTTGGGCGCATGGCAAAAGAACCGCCACGCTATCAGGGCGCGCGGTGGCTTATCGTCCAAAACCACGTCTTAGACGCGACCTACCTGCCTTCCTGTTTTGCCTTTCCGTGGCCTTGGCCTTGATGGTGATTGTTGGCGTCGCCGTATGGGGATCCTTCATTCGGTTCTGGCCCTATAACCTTTCCCTAACGCTCGACAATTACGATTTCGCACGTTTCGATACTGCCGGCTGGCAGGCCGTTTGGCTTTCGGTAAAGCTGAGCCTTGTTACGGCCTTCGTGGGGGCAACGCTTATCTTCATTATTGCCTATAGCCTGGAACGCGGACCCCAGAGGGGTTTTCTGGCCGTGCTGCTTCGCTTGCTGGCGACGATTCCCTTGGCGGTACCGGGGCTGGTGCTTGGCCTTGCCTTCATTATTTTTTTCAATCACCCAGCAAATCCGTTCGGCATCATTTATGGCACACTTGCTATCCTGGTGCTGAATTCAATCATCCATTTCTACACTGTCGGGCATCTCACGGCCGTAACGGCGATCAGGCAGCTCGATCCTGAATTCGAAGCCGTAAGCGCCAGCCTGCATGTGCCAATCTGGCAGACCTTTGGTCGCGTTACCTTGCCAATCTGCCTGCCTGCCATACTCGAGATACTGGTGTTTCTTTTCGTTAGCGCCATGACGACGGTCAGTGCAGTGATCTTCCTCTATGGGCCGGATACGAAGCCTGCTTCGGTCGCAGTTGTTCATATGGATGAAGCGGGCCAAGCAAGTGCTGCAGCCGCCATGGCTTGTGTCATCATGGCCATTTCCCTAACGGCAAAGCTCATGCAGCTCGTGGTCGGCGGTTTGTTCGCGCGCTTCACATCCGCCTGGCGCCGCTAGAGCGTGTTGCGTTCACATGGGTTCACGCAACCCGCTCTACATCGTTGTTTTTCGAGCATCTTCACATGTTCAGATAATTCCATCTGAACGTGATCTGCTCTAACGGGAGCAATCGTCAGGCTGCGCGAATGATCTTCATGCGCAGCTTGCGACTACCCAAATCAATGGCCGCCACCATTAGCAGAATAAGAAGAACGATGAAGGCAACTTCATCCCAGTTATTGATCCGAATTCGGTCCGATAGTGCCAAACCAATGCCACCAGCGCCAACAATGCCAAGCACCGTTGAGGACCGCGCATTCGATTCCAGAGTGTAGAGAATTTGCGAGAGCATGATGGGCGCCACCTGCGGGATCAATCCGATCCTGACAGCCAAAACCCGATTAGCACCTGCCGCACGCACTGCCTCAACTTGCCGCTTATCCGCCGATTCCAAGGCCTCACTGAAAAGCTTGGACAGCACGCCGATATCTGGGACAGCAAGTGCCAGAATGCCGGCGAAGGGTCCCATGCCGACCGCCGAGACAAAAATAAGCGCCCAGATCAGCGTATCTATCCCGCGCAAACCATCATAAAGGCGCCTTACGGAAAAGCGCAGGAAGATATTGCCGACAATATTGCCAGCCCCAAGCAATGCCAGGGGAAGCGCCACAAGTGCCGCCAAAAGCGTTCCAAGAAACGCCATGGCAAGGCTTTCCATCAGGCTGACCAGCAATTCCGGCAATACGCCACCAGCCGAAGGCGGCCACATCAACGCCACCAACCAACCGAGCTTCATG
>JBILPX010000016.1:0-18706 GCA_044373565.1 Roseomonas sp. | reverse complement strand
CGGCGGAATCGTCGCAGTGGAAATCGGGTTATTCGCGTGATGCAGCCCATCGGAGGCAGGGTTGCCGCCAAGCCCACCACCGAAGAAGGAAAACATCACCCAGCGCGTGCCATTTTCCCGCTGACCCGAGAGCGCCAGCGCATTGATGGTGCCGAAAGGTGCTGCCGTTGCGGTGGCAGGGCGCGCCTGGCCCAGCGCACCAAAAATCACGCCAATCAGCCGCAGAATGGTTTCGGTGTAACCCGCAACCGGGCGTGGTGCTTCCGCACCCAGCAAGGTGCTGGCCGGCGCGATGACTTCCACCGGGCGCAAAACGCCAGCATTGGCCGGCACATCCGGGAAAGCGTGTTTCAGCGCAACATAACAGGCCGCCACCGTGGTCGCGATGGAGATATTGAGCGGGCCCGCACAAGGTGGCGAGGATCGCGACATATCCAAGGTCAGCCGATCACCCGCGATGGTCAGGTCAAGCGCAATGCGCAGGGCCTCATCCTTCACGCCGTCATTATCCAGGAAATCATCGAAACTGTAGCGCCCATCGGGAAGTGCCGTGATTTCCGCGCGCATCAATGCTTCCGCGCGATCTGCCAATTGCGCGAAGGCGGCGGCAATGCGCGCATCGCCATAATCATCCAGCAATTCTATCAGCCGCTTTTCACCGAGATCGAGCGCATTCAATTGCCCGTTCAGATCGCCCCAATTGGATTGCGGCACGCGCGAATTGGCGGCCAGAATATCCAGAATATCCTGCTGCATCTGCCCAGCCCGGATGAGCTTCACCGGCGGGAAGCGCACACCTTCCTGATGGCTGTCTGTCGCGCGCGGATTGTAATTGCCGGGCACATTGCCGCCGATATCCAGCCAATGGCCAACACTCGCCACCCAGCAAAACAGCTTGCCCGCGCGGAAAATCGGCCGCACCAGGCGGAAATCATTCAAATGCGTGCCGCCATCATAGGGGTCATTGAACAGGAAAGTATCGCCTTCCTGCAACCCGCCTTCCGCCGCCACTTTGCGAATGACGGACCTCACGGCAAAGGACATGGCGCCGACAAAAATCGGCAAGCCCTTAGTGCCCTGAACCAAAGTATCACCACTGATCGCATCATAAACGCCATGACAGGCATCGCGTGCTTCGGCGATGATGGGGTTGAAGGCGCTGCGATAAAGCGTCGCATCCATCTCATCGGCGATTTGTTCAAGCCGGCCCTTCAGCACCGCCAGGGTCACGACATCAAGACGCGTCGGCGTTGCTTCGTTCATCTCACAATCCAAGATAGCTGCGGCGTAATTCCGGATCGGCCGCGATATCTTGCGCCGCGCCGCTCAGCGTAATCAAACCATTTTCCAGCACATGCGCCCGATCCGCCACTTCCAGGCTTTGCGCCACGTTTTGTTCTACCAGCATGATGGTGAGCCCATCCGCATGCAGACGCCGGATCAGCGTGAACATTTCTTCGACCAGCAAGGGCGAAAGCCCGAGCGATGGTTCGTCCATGATTAGAAGCTTTGGTTCCGCCATCAGCCCGCGCCCGATGGCGAGCATTTGCTGCTCTCCGCCCGAAAGCGTCCCGGCGGCCTGGCGGGTTCGCTCAGCCAGGCGCGGGAAAATGCCAAAGACGCGTTCCAGATTGCGCGCACGATTGGCACGGGCACGGCGATAGGAACCAAGTTCCAGCACTTCACGCACATTCAAATTTGGAAAAATCTTGCGCCCTTCCGGCACATGGATCAGGCCAAGCGAAACGATTTCCGGCGGGGATAGCGCGGCCAGGCTTTGCCCTGCGAAGCGAATATCCCCGCCACGCGGGCGCACCACACCGCTGATGGTCATGTTCAGCGTCGTCTTGCCCGCACCATTGGCGCCCAGCACCGCAACCAACGCGCCTTCGGCCACGCTCAGATCAATGCCGCGTAGGATCAGGGTTTCGCCATAGCCGGCCTCAAGCGCTTTGATTTCAAGCATGGGCGGCCAACCTTTGCGCGGCCCCAGGGCCAAGATAGGCCTCAATCACTGCGGGATTGCCGACCACCTCAGCCGCCTCGCCCGAGGCGATGATCCGCCCGCCGGAGATCACATGCACATGTTCACAAAGGCTCATCACCGCCTGCATCACATGTTCAATCATCAGAATGGTGACACCGCTTGCGCGAATATCCTGCAATACCGGCAGAAAATCGCGCAGCTCAGACGGATTCAACCCCGCCAATACTTCGTCCAATAAAAGAATACGTGGGCGGGTTGCGAGGGCACGCGCCACTTCCAGGCGCTTCCGCCCCGCCACCGTCAGCGCTGCCGCGGGTTTGTCCAATTGCGGGCCAAGGCCAAGGCGTTGCCCAACTTCTTCTGCCAACTCCAACGCATCGCGGCGCTTCGGCAAGCGCAGAAAAGCTCCAACAGCGATGTTTTCGCGCACCGATAGTCCAGCGAAAGGCTGCACAATCTGGAAAGTGCGCGCCAGGCCAAGCTGCGCCAAATTATGCGGCTTGCGCCCGGTGATTTCCTCGCCATCCAGCAACACCAGCCCAGCACTTGGCTGTTCGAAGCCGGCGATCATAGCGAAAAGCGTGGTCTTGCCCGCACCATTCGGACCGATCAGTCCGGTGATTGAGCCTTCCCGCACATCGAAGGTCGCATCCGCCACAGCAATCAGCCCGCCGAAGCGCTTGGTCAGGTCGCGCACCGCGAGGAAGGCGGGATCCCTGCCCTGCCCTGTCATGGCGCCCCCTTGCCACGCCAGCGTGCGGCCAAAAGCCCCGGAATACGATGCAACGGAAAGCGCACCACCAGGATCAGCAACACACCGAAAATGATCAGATCAAGGCCGGGGATTTTGCCGATCAGCATTTTGGTGCCCTCGCTAAGCCCTTGCAGGATCAGCGCGCCAATCAGCGGCCCGAATACCGTGCCCGCACCGCCAATGATGGGCGCCAGCAGCGCTTCCACGTAAATCCAGGCACCGAAGGCGATGTTGCTGTCAATATAAAGGAAATACTGCGCATAAAGCGCACCCGCCGCGCCGGTGAGCGCAGCCGATAGGCTGATGGCTCGCAGCTTCACCGCCAAGATATCCACGCCAAGGGCCGCCGCCGCCGCTTCATTTTCGCGCACGGCCACCAACTGCGCGCCAAGGCGGCTTTTCTCCAAAGCAAGCGTGATCAGCATGGCGAGTGCGAGCAGCACCGCGCCCAAAATCAAAAAGCTCGACCGATTGGTGAATTGCAAATTGCCGGCACCGAGATTGAGGCTGATCAGCAAGCCCGCCGCACCACCGGTGATCTCGGTCGCATTGGCCAAAATGCGCAGTACTTCTGCAAAGGCCAGCGTGACCAGCGCAAAATAGGAACCGCGCAGCCCAGCGCGAAACACCATGGCGCCAATCGCGTAGCCAAGCAGCGCGGCGGCGACGATGCCGAAGGCCACCGCCGGATAGGCATTCACGCCAAAGCGCTGTTGCAGAATGGCGCTGACATAAGCACCCATGCCGAAAAACGCGGCGTGCCCGAAGGAATATTGCCCACCATAACCGCCGAGAAGATTCCATCCCTGCGCTGCAATCGCCAAAATCACCGTAAAGACCAGAAAGTTCAGAACCACATTGCTGGTGACGAACAACGAAACCAGCACAGCGCAGATCAAAAAGCTAAGAATGGGTAGGGTTTCGCGGGCGGTCATGCGCGCGCCCCGAAAAGCCCGGTTGGGCGCAACAACAACACCAGGATGAAGATCAGGAATATCCCGATCTGCCCAAGGCTATCGCCGAAATAAAGGCCAGAAAGGCTTTCCACTACGCCAATGAAAAGTCCCCCCAGCAGCGCGCCGGTCACGCTACCCATGCCGCCCAGCACCACAATGGTGAAGGCCACCAGCACAAAGGCATTGCCGACGCGCGGCGAGACATAGAAGGACGGCAGCAAAAGGCAGGCCGCAATGGCAAGGCAGGCGGTACCGATGCCAAAAGTCACGGCATAGATATGCGCGACATCAATACCAACCAAGGCAGCGCCGGTGCGTTCCTTGGCCACTGCCCGAATGGCGCGGCCAGTATCGGTGCGCGTCATCAGCACAAACAACAGCAAGGCCACCAGCAGCGTCACGCCAAAGCCGATCAGCCGCGGCAAGGACAGCAGCACATCGCCAAGCTCCACCATGGACATGCCATAGGGCACGCGGATGGTCATGGTATCGGAACGGAAAATCGCCAGCATGGCGTTTTCGATAATGATCGAAAGGCCAAGCGTCACCAGCAACATATTGGAATCATCGCCACGGCTGGCGGGGCCAATCACCAGGCGCTGCACCAGATAGCCCAGCACGAAAAACAAGCCCGCAAGCGGGATCATCGCGACGTAGGGGTCCAGCCCAAAGGCGCCATGCGCAACATAGGCCGCGTACATGGCAAGCGTCAGCAAGGCGCCATGGGCGAAGTTGATGATGTGCAACACGCCATAAACCAGCGTGAGGCCCAAAGCCACCAGCCCATAGACAGCCCCCATCAGAAGGCCGTTTGCCACGGCCTCCAGCAGAATTTCGGGCGGGTAGCCCATCTTAGCCGGTGACGGGATAGATCGGCTGAGCGTCCGCAAAGGCGCGCGGGAAGATCACCTTGATATCGCCACCCTGCACCTGCGTATTCACCGGCACACCACCCTGGTTCTGGCCATTGACGAATTGCGTCGGGCCATAGGGCATGATGTGGCTATCAAAGCCGGCGCCGGTTGCCGCAAGCGCCTGGATAAGCGCCGCGCGATCCGCCCGGCTGGCACGTTCCAGCGCATCAGCGAACAGCATCACGGCGGAATAATTCAGCGGCACATTATACAGCCAGAAGCGCCCCTGCGCTTCCACGCGCCGGCGCAGATCAGCGGTCTTTGGCTTGCGCGGGTCGGCCCAATGGTTGCAATCCATCACCAGATTTGCCGCTTCCGGGAATTCCCGCACGAAGCGGAAATTGGAAGCCGCGCCATTCAGGATGCAGTAAATCCCCTTCGGGCGAATGCGCCGCTGCTGCAAGGTTTGCGACAGCAGCACGAATTCCGCGTAATAGGATGACGGAATGATCAAATCCGGGTTCAGCGCCCGAATGCGCAGCGCAACATTGGACATATCGCGCGATGGCGTGGGGTGAGAGATCGTCTCCAGCACCTGAAAGCCGCGCTTGGGCAATTCCGCATTCAGCAAGCGCGCCATGCCGGACCCGAATAGCCCATCTTCATGCACAATAACCGCTGTGCGGGAAGGCTTTCCGGCAGCGTCATTGATGGCAACCAGATTATCCAAAGCCGTCGCTGTCACGGTGCCAAAGCCTGGCCCGAAACGAAAGGTATTCGTCAGGCCGCGCGTGACGATCTGATCGGACACGCCGACATCCACAATATAGGGCAGTTCATAGCGTGACGCTGCTTGGGAAGCAGCGAGGCAGATCGGGCTCGCGAAGCCGCCCACAATCGCCAGCACGCCTTCGGCCTGCATTTTCTCAACCTCGGCCACGCCGCCATCGGGGGTGGAGCGCGCATCGCCGAATACCATTTCAATCGGGGCACCACCCAGTGCCTTGATCCCGCCGCCGGCATTGATATCGGCAATTGCAAGCTCTGCGCCCAGGCGGCCATATTCGCCATCCTGCGCAAGCGCGCCCGTGACGGGCTGGATGATGCCAAGTTTGATAGCGCGCGGCTGCGCCTGGGCAATGGCCGGGGCGGCAAGAAGTACGGGGGCGGCAAGCAGCGCCTGCCGCCGGGTGAAGGCGATCTGAGACATTGGAAACTCCCCTGTTATGACCTGAAGATGGTCATGCCCCAGGCTTTGCCAATGGGCCAGGGGGAATCTGCCTCAGGTCGCTTTTTCAGCGCCGCGGCGCGGCAGCACTCCGTTGCGGGGCAGCCCCGGCACCGCAATCCGGCGCATCAATCGGCTGGATGATATTCTGATTGACGGAGAATTTGGCCAATTGCCCAGGGGGCAGCGCCCTGACTTGCTCCAAGATCACTTCGGCATCGCGGCAGAAGAAAGACCCTGCGCGGATAGCATCCATGGCATGATCTTGGGAAATATTAGTGTAGTATTGATCAAACCGGGTCTGCCCGGCCCCGCTATGGGCGCGGCGGAAATAGCCCTGAATCACATTGGCCGCCGCCGAGAGTTCGCCACTATGGGGTTGAAAAGCATTGATCATGCGCGTGCGATCAATTTTGCACTGCATCCCTATGACCCTAAGGTAACTGTTGAGCGCCCAGGCATCTACCGCCTGCCTTTCCTCTGGCCGCAGGCAGGTGGCCGCAAAAACAGGGCCGGCGATCAGAACCGGCAGCATCGCCGCCATCAACAAGCGCTTCAAACCCATGGAATTCATCCTCTCATCGTCAAAAGGTGGCGAATCGGCCACCGCAAATGACCCCTGTTAGGCATATAGGGCCTTGCCTGCGCGATTGAAACCGAAGGGCGCAATCAGGCCGCGCGGGGTTTTAGGCGCGCCAGGCCCTTCTGAAAGCGCGCATGATCGGCAAGCCGCCGATCAAGGAAATCCAGCGCCGCTTCCAGCCCATCGCCGCGCCCGCTCAGCCAAAAGGCCAAAGTGGCGCTATAGATGCCGGCTAGAGTCACGCGGCGGGTGTACCAGGAAAAATCAGCGGATTTATCGCCCGCCGCATACCAGATGGCGCTGACGCTCCGCGCCAGGCTGCGCGCGGCAATCGGCGCATTCCAGGGCATGGCCAGCAAGGAAAGCGCAGCGCGCAGCGCATCGCGGTGCGGTTCTGCCGCTTCCAGACGTGCCTTGATCAGAAACCGCACGCGTTCATGGGTGCGCATGCCCGTCAAATCAGCCGCGAGGCCAGCGGCTTCCATGCGCCGATCCGCAAGGTCTATCCAAGCCTCGATCGCCGAGATTGCGCCGCGCGGGAACATCCATTCGGCGTCTTCCGATGCCATGCCGGCATCCCTGAGCCCCTCGGCAATGGATCTGCCTTGCCAGCCATAAAGCGGCACCAGGGGCAAAATAGCGTCCAGCGCAGCATCCCGCGCGTCACGATCCGGTCCAGCTTCCATCATGGCTTTTGTCTTTCACTATCAACGGGCTTTGGCGGGTTGAACTTGGCCAATTCTTCAACAAACCCAAGGCGAGACAGGTCCGTCATGCGCATAGGGTACAGGATACCTTCAAGATGGTCATGTTCATGTTGCATGACCCGCGCGGCCATGCCGACGGCTTCGCCCTCAATCACCGTGCCGGCGATATCCTGGCCGCGAAAGGCAATTCGCGCCGGGCGCTGTACCGCGCCGCGCAGGCCAGGGATGGAAAGGCAGCCTTCCCAGGCTTCGTCGGTTTCCTGCCCTAGCGGTTGGATTTCTGGGTTGAACAGGGCAGAATGCCCGCCAGCCGCCGTACGCCAGATAAAAAGCCTAAGGGAAACATGGACTTGCGGGGCAGCTAGGCCAAGCCCGCCAATATCTTCCAGGGTTTCCACCATATCGGCGACCAGGCGGCGCATCTCGGGCGCTGTGGGGTCCACCACCGCCTCGGCCCGTTGCAGCAGCACGGGGTGGCCCAGCCGGGCGATTTTCAGAATGGCCATAAGAATCCCGCGATAAGATTGAGCTTTTTATATAATTGGCCTGAAAAACCTTGAAAGGGGCTTCCGGCGCAGCGAATCATCGTGCTAAAAGCTTTCGCTCTGGGCGGGCGCCGGACATCCGGTCGCGCGTCGTTTGTAGTGATCCAGCGATCCATGAAGGGGGTTGTGCCGCGTGCAAGTCGTCGTTCGTGATAATAATGTTGATCAGGCGCTGAAGGCGCTCAAGAAGAAATTGCAGCGTGAGGGTGTCTTCCGTGAAATGAAGATCCGCCGCCACTATGAAAAGCCGTCTGAACGCCGCGCCCGCGAAGCCGCGGAAGCCGTGCGCCGCGCCCGCAAGGTGGAGCGCAAGCGGATCGAACGCGAAGGCTTCTGATTACTGCCCTTTCGGGGTGATTGATTGCAATCCGCGGCACGGGGAAACTCGTGATCCGCGGTTTTGCATTTTTGGGCTAGAGCATTTTCAAGCCAAGTGGATTCACTTGGCGACTCGGAAAATGCGACCAAACGAAGCATTTTCAAGCCAAGTGGATTCACTTGGCGGCTCAGGCGCGGACATGGGCTAGCATCATCAGCTCGACCTTCGCCTTTTCGACGTACCTTACGTCACCTTGCCCGGGCGCCGGGCGCAGCCGATACCGGCTGCGAAAAAGGACAGCCAAGCCAGCACGGCCGCCCTGGGTGGTGGTTCTTGGCTTGCGGGAATTAAACCACGGGCAAGTTGCACCCGGCGTCTAAAATTCTTATTTAAGTGCTACGGTAATCATAACAGCCTCAGGACGCCCAGACCCGCCATGGAAGACGCCCTGCCCCCGATTGCCGGGAACCACCATCACGCACCCATTTCCCGCCTGATTGCGGAGGTGGTAGAACGCTGCCCTGGCGAACGCATCACCCTTGGCGAAATGGCCGAAGCTTTCGGGGACCGCGCCTTTGGCTTGTTGATCCTGATGCTTTGCCTGCCGGGGCTTTTGCCAGGCATGGCCACCATTTTCGGGACGCCCATGCTGATACTCGGCGTGCAAATGGGGCTTGGGTTTCGCAAGCCAAAGCTGCCTGGCTTCATCGCGCGACAATCACTGAAGCGCACCGATGTGCTGCGGCTTACAAGCGGTTCTTCCAAATGGCTGGCGCGCATTGAAACCTGGGTGAAGCCGCGCCCCGGCCCCTTCACCAACAACACCGCCGACAAGGTCGTCGGCTGGCTTACGGCCTATGCCGCGCTGATGCTGATCTTGCCAGGCCCAGGCACGAATGGTCCGCCGGCTTTCGGCACCATAGTCATGTCGCTCGGCGTGCTTGAGAATGACAGCAAAGTGGTTGGGATTGGCATTCTTGTGACGATCCTGGCCAATATCTTTGCGACCGGCGTGCTGGTGGCCATTGCCTGGTTTGGCATTGAGGCACTCGGCTACGTCTTATGATGTCAAGGCCGCTGGACAGATCAGCGCGGGCTGACTAGCCTTCATTTATGCTTCGGTGGCCCGAAAGGGCTTAAACGGGAACGCGAGAGACGGTGAAACCCACCGCCAATCCGTGGCTGCCCCCGCAACTGTAGGCGACTATATCTGGCCCGAATGCCATTGCATGAAAATGCGAGAAGGCGGGCAGATGGAGAGAAATCTCCGGGTCGCGAGCCAGGAGACCGGCCGGTGCATAGTTGTCTCGCGCGTATCGGGCGGGGTGCACCGATGCAACGGACCAAAGCTGTGCGGGTGCGCCCGCACATCTCCGTCTGCGAACAGCGTAGGAAATGCCCCAGGGCCGCGAGGCTTTGGGGTGAGGTAAAACCTATGCTCGGAGGAATGCCGGATGAAACACCGGATTCTCGCGTTGTTGGCGCTTGCTCCCTTTGCCCCTGCCTGGGCGCAAACGGCAAGCATCCCCGAAACCATTGTGACAGCAACAAGGATACCCACGCCGCAGGAACGCCTGCCGGCAACGACCACGGTGATTGATCGCCAAACCATTGAAGAACGCGGCTATGTGACGCTGGCCGATGCGCTGGTGAGCGTGCCGGGCTTCAACATCGTGCCCAGTGGCGGCATGGGGCAAGTGACATCGGGCTTCATGCGCGGCACCAATTCCAACCATGTGCTGGTTTTGCGCGATGGCGTGCCGATGAATGATGCCAGCCACCCAAGCGGCGCCTTCAATTTCGGCAATACGCTGCTGGGCGATATCGATCGCATTGAAGTAGTGCGCGGCCCGGTATCCGCCGTCTACGGCACAGCGGCGATTGGCGGCGTGATCAATCTGATCACGCGCCGCGCGCCCGCGGATCGGCAAGCACAACCTTACGGGGAGCTTGCCGGCGGCACCAATTACACCGCGCGCGGCGTGGCGGGCGTTGCGGGCACCATCGGCAATACGGATTACGGCGTGACGGGGCAGAGCCTTTCGACGCGCGGATCAAATGCCGTGGCGCCGCGATTCTACAACAATCAGGGAGAGCGGGATGGCTTTAGAACCGGCGTGATCACCGCACGCGCTGGCGTGAATATTGGCGAAACCGCGCCCGCCAGCGTGCTTGGCATGACGCGGCTGGATGGGTTGGTGATCACGCGGCAAAACCGTTCTGGCCTGGATAACATCCCGAACGACGACCCGAATTATAGCGGCGATGATCGCAATTGGATGGGGTTTCTGCGGAGCGCGACTGAATTATTCGGGGGTGATTGGACCACGGGCCTGACGCTCTCGGCCACAGAGGATCGGCGGCGCTATACCAATTGGCGCGATAGTCTCAGCAGCAGCACCGCCGATGATCTCTATCGCGGGCGGCGCGAAAGGCTTGCCTGGGACAATACCGTCAGGCTTTCAGATTTCGGCGCCCTCACCGCCAATAGCCTTGTTTTCGGCGTTGGGTCGGAAAACGAAACCGCTTTTACCAATTCGGTGCTAGGCTCCAGTTTTGGGGCCTTCCGCCAGGATCTGGATAAATCTCAGCAAAACAGCTTTGCCTATATCGGCACACAGCACCGTCTTTGGGACCGCCTTGATGTGACGACAGCACTTCGTCAGGACGCGCCGGATGGTTTTGATGGCGCCACTACTTGGCGCTTGGGTGGAATTCTCGATCTTCCAGAGATCGCCTCTCGTTTGATTGCTTCGGGCGGAACTGCCTTCAAGGCACCTTCTGTCTATCAACGCTATGGCATCCATAATTTTGGCTTCAAGGGCAATCCCGATCTGCGCCCGGAACACGCGACTGCCTGGGAATTGGGATTTGAAACCGATATTGGCAGCGGGTTCACGGTTTCGGCGCTGTATTTCGAAAGTTGGATACGTGACTTGATCCAAGAAAAACGTCTGTCTTTCAGCACTTCGACCAATGAGAATATCGCGCGCGCACATATTCAAGGCGGCGAATTCGGTTTGACTTGGCGCGCATCAGACAGCTTTTCGACACGCGCCGCCTGGACCATTCAGGAGACTCGCAATGAGGCAAATGGCGCTGCCTTGGAACGTCGGCCACGCAATACCGCAAGCCTTTCGCCACGAATCGCGCCGAAAGTGGATTGGGTGGATGTCCCAAATGCGCGGCTGATCATCGCCCCCGAATTCATCTATGTGGGTGAGCATCGCGATTTTCTGTATCTCGATAACGGAGCATACGCGAACCAAGGTCAGAGCGATGGCGGCTTCGTCTTTAACCTGACTGCTTCCCTGCCCGTCACGCAACAAATCACCGCCTTCATCGAAGCGCGCAACCTGGGCAATCGGCGCTACGAACCCGCCAATGGTTTCGTCATTCCGGGCCGCAGCGCCATTCTTGGAATGCGGGGCGTTTTCTGAAACCGCGCGGGCGACAAGGGTTCACCCCCGCGTCGCCCCCGGCACCCACAGCACATCGCCGGCGCCATTGCCATTTAGGCGCCGCGCGAGGACAAAAAGATGATCCGATAGCCGGTTCAAATAGCGAATCACGGCGGGGTTCACTTCCTCCGTCGCCGCCAAAGCCACCACCAGGCGTTCCGCGCGCCTGGTGACGGTGCGCGCCACATGCGCTGCCGCCGCACCTGCCGTGCCGCCTGGCAGCACGAAGGATTTCAGCGCCAGCATTTGCCCATTCATCGCCGCCAATTCCACTTCCAGCCGAGCGGATTGCGTATCCGCCACACGCAGCCGCGCCCCCGCATCACCGGGCACGCAAAGATCAGCGCCGATGTCGAAAAGATCATTCTGGATGCGCGCCAGCATCGCATCTGCTTCCGCGTCTTCCTGCGCATGCAGGCGCAGCATCCCTATCGCAGCATTAGCCTCATCCACCGTGCCATAGGCTTCAACACGCAAAGCATCCTTGCGCACCCGCGCCCCATCACCGAGCGAGGTTTCGCCACCATCGCCGCCACGTGTCATAATCACATCAAGCTTGACCATCATTCAATTCCTGTAAAAGCGTCTCATCGCCTCAGCGTCGCTCAGTTGCAAGGCGGAAGTGCACCGCCGTGGTGATGCTGTCCGCCACCGGAACCCCCGCACGCTGCGCCGGGCGAAAGCGCCAATCGCGCACCGTTTTGACCGCCTCTGCATCCAAGGCGCTAAAGCCGGAGCTTTCCAGGATGCGCACATCCACAACCCGCCCATTAGGATCAACCAGCAATTCCACCCGCACCACGCCTTGTTCACCGCGGCGGCGGCTGGCTTCGGGATAATTAGGCAGGCGGTTGCGCGCTGCATCCACGGCTTCCGGCGGCGTGGTGCGACCTTCCAGCGTGAAGCTCTCCATCCCTTGCAGCGCGGCACTCAGCCGTACCGGTTGAGGTACCGCCGTTTGCCGTGCGCTTTGCTGCGGCGGCGGGCGGCGTTCTGGCGGTGCCTCAGCTACCTCACGCGGCGGTTCGGGGGGCTTCTCCGCCAATTCGGGCGGCGGTTCCGCAACCGGCGCCGGGGGCGGGGGCGGCGGCAGCATCACCTCAGCCAGGTCCACTGGCGGCGGTGGTGGGGTCGGCGGCGGCGGTGCCTCAGCAACAGCGGGGGGTGGGGGCATCGGCGGCGGTGGTGGCGGCACTTCAGGCGCCGGCGGTAAGGCCGCAACCTCTGGCGGGACGACCGGGGGTTCCACCATTCCTATTTCCGGCGCGCCTTCATAAATCACCGAAACACCCTGCGCTTCCGCCTGGTCACCGGAAAGCTCCTCTGCCGCCGGCCACAGGATCAGCAGCGCCGCAATCACCCCATGCAGCGCTACCGACGCAAACAGCCCAAAGCCGCGCGGCGCTGCCTTCACAGCACCGGCACCCCCTGCTGCTTCGCCTTGGCTTCGGGTTCGACATGAATGGTGATGATCGCATCTTCAAGCTCCGCCTTCAGCGCAGCCTCAATCCGGTCGCAAATCTCATGGCTTTCACTGACGCGCATATCGCCCGGCACCACCAGATGAAATTCCAGGAAGGTATGCCGCCCGGCATGGCGGGAACGCAAATCATGCGCCTCAATCGCGCCGGATGCCTGTTCGGCCACAATGCGCCGGATGCGTTCCAGGGTGGCCGGCGGCACCGCTTCATCCATCAACCCGCCAACGCTTTCGCGCAGCAACTTGCCCCCGGAGAACAGGATATTCACCGCCGTCAGCGCCGCCAGCAGCGGATCTAGCCACAAAATGCCCGTCAGCGCGACCAGCCCAACGCCCACCAGCACGCCGATCGAGGTCACCACATCCGACCATAAATGCCGCGCATCGGCCATCAGCGCCGGGGAGCGTAAGGCCTTGCCGCGCCGGGTCAGAAAAAACGCCCAGGCGGCGTTGATGCCACTCGCCACCGCCGCCACCGCCAAGCCAATACCCGCCTGCTCGGGCGCGCGCGGCGCCAGATAGGCCGCCCAGGTCTCATGCAAAATCAGCAGCGCCGCCACGATGATCAGCGCGCCTTCCAGAACGGCCGAAAAATACTCTGCCTTGGAATGGCCATAGGGGTGGTTGGCATCCGCCGGCAGGGCGGATAACCGCACCGCCACCAAGGCCGCCATGGCCGCGGCGACATTCACAATGCTTTCCAGCGCATCGGCGTAAAGCGCGACCGATCCCGTCACCCACCAGGCAACCGCCTTGAGTGCGAGAACCGCCACCGCAACCGCCACGCTTCCCGCAGCGAGCCGCGCGGCGCTGGATTGCCGAGGTTCAACCATGGCGGGGGTTTACCCCGTTACGCCTAGACCGAGAAGTACTTCGCCCGCGGATGATGCAGCACAATGGCGCTGGTGGATTGCTCCGGGTGCAGTTGCCATTCATCGCTCAGAGATACGCCGATGCGATCTGCGCCGAGCAAGCGGAGCAAACCTTCCTGATCCTCAAGCTTCGGGCAGGCGGGATAGCCAAAGGAATAGCGCCCGCCGCGATAGCCCTGTTGGAGCATTTTTTCGATGTCGCGTTCATCCTGATTGGCAAAACCCCATTCGGCGCGGATGCGCTTATGGACATATTCGGCCAGTGCTTCCGCCATTTCTACCGAAAGCCCATGCAGATAAAGGTAATCCTGGTAGCGGTTTTCCTCGAACCAGACGCGGGCGATATCGGATGCCTTCTGGCCCATTGTCACCACTTGCAGGCCAATCACATCACGCGCGTTGGGCCCATCATCCACGTCGCGCACGAAATCGGCGATGCAATCACCATCATCCTTGGGCTGGCGCGGCATATTGAAGCGGCAGACTTCCGTGACGCCATCTTCTTCGAACAGGATCAGATCATTGCCCTGCCCGGCGCATTTCCAATAGCCGTAAATTGCCTGGGGCTTCAGGATATTCTGTTCTTCCGTGATGGTCAGCATGCGCTTCAGCACCGGGCGCAATTCCTGCTTGGCCCAGCCCAGAAAATCTTCGAGCGAACGCCCCGCCTTCCGAAATCCCCATTGGAATTGATAAAGGCTGCGTTCATTAATGAAGGGTACCAGCGCCTTGGGCGCAGTTTCCAGCACGCGGGCACCCCAGAAGGGCGGTGCGGGCGGGGTGCTTTCAGCGGCCACGCGATGGCGGCGCTTCGCCGCATAGGCCAAATCCACCGGGGCGAAGCCGCGCGGGTCTGCCGTGCCAAGGGTGCGTTTTTCGTTGCGCACCTTACCGGAACGCTTGGTTTGCAGCGCGGCCAGATAATCATCAAAGCCATTGCCCATCACCTTATCCATCAGGTGCAGGCCATCAAAAGCATCGCGCGCATAGGCAACACGGCCGGAAGCATAGGCACGCACGCAATCATCTTCCACGTAATTGCGGGTCAGCGCCGCGCCCCCCAGCAGCACGGGAATATCCACGCCCTGGCGCGACATTTCTTCCAGATTTTCGCGCATGACGACGGTGGATTTCACCAATAAGCCAGACATGCCAATGGCATGCGCCTTGTGTTCGCGCGCAGCATTCACAATTTCAATCAGCGGCACCTTGATACCCAGATTGACCACGCGATAGCCGTTATTGGTCAGGATGATATCCACCAAATTCTTGCCGATATCATGCACATCGCCCTTCACCGTGCCCAGCACGATGGTGCCTTTTTCCTGGCCGGCAATTTTTTCCATATAGGGTTCGAGATAAGCGACTGCGGTCTTCATGGTTTCCGCCGATTGCAGCACAAAGGGAAGCTGCATCTTGCCCGCGCCAAAAAGCTCCCCCACCACCTTCATGCCATCCAGCAAAACATCATTGATGATGGAAAGCGGCGCGATGCCCTTGGCCAAAGCATCGGCCAATTCATCATCCAGCCCCTTGCGGTCGCCATCAATAATGCGGTCCTTCAAGCGGCCTTCAACCGTCTCCGCGCGCTTCTTCACCGTTGCATCGGCGGCTTTGCGTCCGCTGAAAAGCTCCAGTATCTTTTGCAGCGGATCATAATCTTCCGTGCGGCGATCATAGATCAAATCCTCCGCAACCTTCACTTCCTCGGGCGGGATCTGGTGCAGCGGCTTGATCTTGGAGACATGCACAATCGCGCCCGTCATGCCCGCCTTCACGGCGTGGTCCAGAAACACGCTGTTCAGCACATGCCGTGCGGCGGGGTTGAGCCCGAAGGAGATATTGGAAAGCCCAAGGATGATCTGGATATCGGGAAATTCATCCCGGATCATCCGGATACCTTCAAGCGTCCAAAGGCCAAGCTTGCGGTCATCCTCATTACCGGTCGCGACCGTGAAGGTCAGCGGGTCAATCATCAAATCAGATTGCGCCAGCCCGTGCTTGTCGCAGGCAAATTCCACCAGGCGGCGCGCGATGCGCAGCTTATCCTCGGCGGTTTTTGCCATGCCCACTTCATCAATGGTCAGCGCAATCACCGCCGCGCCAAATTTGCGCGCCAGGATCAGGCGATCCTCGGCGGCTTTCTCGCCTTCTTCGAAATTGATCGAATTGATGATGGGCTTGCCGCCATGCAGCTTGAGTGCTGCTTCAATCACCGGGGTTTCAGTGGAATCAATCACCAGCGGGCCATTCACGCTGCTGGTGAAGCGGCGGATCACCTCGGTCATTTCCGCCATTTCATCGCGCCCGACAAAGGCAGTGCAGATGTCCAGGCTATTTGAGCCTTCGGCCATTTGTTCGCGGCCCATCGCCACACAGCCATCCCAATCGCCAGCGGCTTGGCGTTCGCGCCAGGCCTTGGACCCATTGGCATTGCAGCGCTCACCAATGGAAAAATAGGAATTTTCCTGCCGCAGCGCGGTCACGCCATAAAGCGACGCGACGGAAGGCACCCAATGATATTTGCGCTTGATCGGCGCCGGGCGATGCGCGGCACCGCCGAGCTTACGCAGCATGGCATCCAGCGCCATGATATGCGGCGTGGAGGTGCCGCAGCAGCCGCCAATCAGATTAAGCCCGTCTTCCAGCACGAAGCGTTCCATCCAGGCGGCGAGTTCTTCCGCGCCCAAAGGATAATGCGTTTTGCCATCAACCAATTCGGGCAGGCCCGCATTGGGCTGGCAGGAAATCAGCCCCGGCCAGTTTTGTGAGAGCCAGCGCACATGCTCCGCCATTTCCTGTGGGCCAGTCGCGCAATTCAGCCCCATCAGCGGCACATCCAAGGCATTCACAACGGTTGTGGCGGCGGCGATATCGGGGCCGACCAGCAGCGTGCCAGTGGTTTCCACAGTCACCTGCACAAAAATCGGGATATCAGACCCCGCCGCCTTACGCGCTATCTTGCCCGCATTCACAGCGGCCTTGATGAAAAGCGTGTCCTGATTGGTTTCTGTCAGCAGCGCATCGGCGCCGCCGGCAATCAGGCCACGGCATTGTTCCACCAGCGCGGCTTCCAGCGCGTCATAGGTGATATTGCCAAGGCTTGGCAGCTTGGTGCCGGGGCCAATATCCCCAATCACCCAACGATGCCGGCCATCGGCGAAGCTTTCCGCCGCTTCGCGCGCCAGTTCCACCGAAAGCTTGTTGATCTCAAAAGCGCGCTCTTCCAATTCAAATTCGGCCAGCGTCACCGGCGAACCGCCGAAGCTATTGGTCAGCACCATATCGGCGCCCGCTTCAAAATAACCGCGATGGATATCGCGCACGATATCGGGGCGTGAGAGGTTCAGCACTTCCGTGCAATTTTCCTTGCCCCAGTAATCGCGTTCGACCTCTAGCGACATGGCCTGGACACGGCTGCCCATGCCGCCATCACACAACAACACGCGGTCACGAAGGGCGTCGAGAAGATGCGGGCGCGCCATGGGGAAACCTTCAGGAAATAGCGGTGGAAACGGAAAGCGGCAGGCGTTCGGCGGACCAGAGTCTCAGCGTCAGGCCAGCGGGAATGGTGCTCACGCGCGGCGCGGTGCAGCCCGCGCCACCAAGCCAGCCCGCCATCGCCGCATCATCAAAACCTGGCCAGCGATGGGCGTAACGGTTCAGTAAATCGGCGCGGTCATGCGGCGCCAAATCCAAAATCAGTAGCCGCCCCCCCGGGCGCAGCACGCGCGCCGCTTCGGCCAGCGCGGCGGCGGGGTCTTCGGCGTAATGCAGCACCATATGCAGCGTCACGGCATCAAAAGCCGCATCAGGCAAGGGCAGCCGATACATATCCGCCTGGCGCACGGCGATATGGGTCAGCCCGCGTTCCGTAAGGCGGCTGCGCGCCAAGGCCAACATATCGCGGGATGCATCAATGCCTAGGCCTTCTTCGATGCGCGGCGAGAGTTTCTCCAAAAGCCCGCCCGTGCCGCAGCCAATATCCAGCAAGCGCCCCAGCCGACCTTTCGGCAAGGCTTGCAGCAGCGCGGTTTCAAGCGCCTCGGCCGGCAGGCCCAGGGCGCGGGTTTCATCCCAATCGGCGCCATGGCTGCGGAAACTATCGGAAGCAATGCGCGCCCGTTCCGCCGCCAACCGCGCCGCGGCGCGACGATCCGCCGCCAGCAAAGGGTCCTCTTCCGGCAGGCGCGCCAGGATTTGCCGGGCCAGATCGGCCTCCGGCGCCATTTGGAACCAGGCATTGGCGCCTTCCGGCGAGCGGGTCAGCAGGCCGGCCTCAACCAAAAGCTTCAAATGGCGAGAGAGCCGGGGCTGGGATTGACCAAGAATGGCCACCAATTCCGTAACGCACCAGGCGCCACGGGCGCAAAGCGCCAGCAGCCGAAGCCGGGTCGGTTCAGCCGCGCCGCGCAATTGGGACAGAACATCCTGCATAGCCTTTACATAGACATAAACATATTCTTATGTCTAGTGTCCGACGCGCGAAGGTGGAATTACCGATGCGCTGAATCGGCCACTCATTTAGGCTTCCATCATGGCTTGGTCCCTCGATGCCCGCATACCTGTCCACCTGCTAACGCCGGGTGAAACCCCAGCGCCGGGGATGGCTTTGCTTGCCGAGGCGCCGGCTGAGGTTTCAGCACCCGCCATGGCGGTCTTCACCCTTGAAGGCGCCCATGCGCCAGCCTGCGCCTGCTGCGGCGCGCGCGGGCCAGTGGCCGAAGCGCTGGACCGGCTATTTCTGGGCCGCGTGCGCGGTACGCTTCCTTGGTTCACCGCCATCGCCGCCCTGCCCCGCAGCGCTGAGGGTGCGGAGACGATCAGGCGCACGCTGCGGGAAGACCAAGCCAGCAGCGCGAGGTTTCGGCTGGCGGCGTAATTCTCAGCCCAAGGCGCGCGCGTTGCCTTTTCTGCCAGTCTTCTGGGTCTTGGGGCAGTTGGGGAAAGGCATTGGCGG
>JBILPX010000219.1:0-5709 GCA_044373565.1 Roseomonas sp. | reverse complement strand
GACAAGGGAGCATTTTCAAGCCAAGTGGTATCACTTGGCGGCTCGGAAAATGCGATCAAACAAAAATTCAGTGCGTTTTCGGTGAATGAAGATGAACGGAAAACGCACTAAAATTTCGGCTGCGTAACGCTTGATCCCTTGCGGCGGTCAGGCGTTACGCGATCTTCAAATCACTCGCCAAATGGAACAGGCAATCCCCGCGCTTGGTACGCGCCGGGATGCGCTGGCACATGACAAGCCCGGCTGCCTTGAAGGTGAGTTCTACCGGCGGCAGCCAGGGCGTTTCCGTGAAATGGATACGCGCCGCGGGCGTGCCGATGGAAACCATATCGCCGAGTTGTACCAACGGTTCAAAAACACCATTTTCCGGGGCATAGACATAATAATCCTGCCCGCGCACATCCAGGAAGCGCGTCGGTGCCGGCGGTTCCACCCAATCTGACTTTGGCAGAATGCCAAGATGCACCAGCACATTGCGCACGCCGCGCTCGGCAATGGCCAAGCCCGCCGGATTGACCGTGCCGCAACCGCCCAATTCGCTGCCCAGCGAGATCTTGCCGCGGCGTTCCGCCCCGCTGCCCAAAGTTTGATTGCCGCCCTGGCCTTGCGCGCCGCCCTGAATATAGGTGAAGGGGGCGCCAAAGGCGCGCAGTGCTGCCAATTGCTTCTGGAACAGCGCAGGATCGTTTGATTGCGTCGCCAATGCGCAAGGCACGTAATTCAGCGATGACCCACCCGAATGCAAATCCATCACAAAATCCGCGAGCGGAATCAATTCGCTGTCAATATAATGCGCGATCTGCCGCGTGACCGTGCCATCTGGATCACCTGGAAAAATCCGGTTCAGATTGAGGTCATCAATCGGCGACACGCGCCGCCCCGCGAGTGCCGCCGGGTAATTCGCCATGGTCAGGATAATCACGCGCCCCTTGATCCGCGCAGGATCAAGCGACTTCACGAGATTGGTCAGCGCCACCTGGCCTTCATATTCATCGCCATGATTGCCCGAAGTGAAAAGCGCGGTCGGACCTTCGCCATTCTTCACCACCACAATCGGGATGGGCAGAAAGCCATAGGCGCTATCATGCGTTGAATGGAACAGGCGAATGAAACCTGTGTGCTTGCCGTCCTTATTGAAATCAACTTCGGAGACAAGGCGCGATTTGCGCGGCGCATCAGCCATGGCGTTTTTCCTATTCAGGCTTGGGCTTGGGTCATCAAATGGCAGGCCACCTGATGCCCTGGTTGTGTTTCAACAAGTGGCGGCGCTGCTTCCCGGCAAATCGGCATGACATGCGGGCAGCGCGTGTGAAAGCGGCAGCCGGAAGGTGGGTTGAGCGCGCTTGGAATATCACCAACGATATTCTCCCGCTTGCCGCGTGACCGCTGTGAAGGATGCGGCGCCGGCACGGCGGCAATCAAAGCGCGCGTATAGGGATGCTGCGGGGTCGCGTAGATTGCGTGCTTTTCAGCGACTTCCACAATCTTGCCAAGATACATCACCGCCACGCGATCAGAGATATGCCGCACCACCGAAAGATCATGCGCGATGAACAGATAGGTCAGCCCCATATCGCGCTGCAAATCCTGCAACAGATTGACGATCTGCGCCTGGACGGAAACATCAAGCGCCGAGACAGCCTCATCACACACAACAAAGCGCGGGCGCAGGATCAGCGCGCGCGCAATGCCAATGCGCTGACGTTGGCCACCGGAAAATTCATGCGGAAAGCGATCCAGCGCGCGGCTTGGCAGGCCGACACGGTCCAGCATTTCAGTGACCTTCTGGCGTGTCTCCGTGCCGGATTTGGCGCCATGGATCACCAGCGGTTCAGCGATGATATCCTCGACAGCCATGCGCGGATTGAGCGCGCCGTAAGGGTCTTGGAAAATGATCTGCATGGACCGGCGAAATTCACGCATCGCCGCGCGGCCAAGCCCCGTGATTTCCTTGCCCTGAAAGCGGATATTGCCTGCGGTCGGGTCAAGCAGCCTGATCAGCAGCCGCCCAAGGGTGGATTTGCCACAGCCTGATTCCCCAACAAGCCCCAAGGTTTCACCGGGCATGATGGAGAGCGCCACATCATCCACCGCGCGCAGTTTGCTTGTTTTGCCACGGAGAAACAGGCCCCCTCCGCCAACATCAAAATGCTTGGCCAGGTTCTGCGCGCTGATCAGGGGCTCGGTCATGGTGCGGCCAATTCCTTGGCGCGGAGGCACGCGGCCCAATGATCCGCTTCCTCAAGGATCAGAGGCGGTAGGGCATCGCTGCAACTTGGCTGCGCATAACGGCAGCGCACACTATAGCGGCAGCCAGGCGGGCGGCGCGCAGGATCGGGCAAGGTGCCGGGGATGGCGATCAGCCGCGCGCGGTCTTCGTTGATGGACGGCACGCATTCCAGCAAGCCGCGCGTATAGGGATGGATGGGGTGATCAAAAACCCGCGCCACCGGCGCTTCCTCAATCACACGCCCCGCATACATCACCAGCACGCGGTCTGCCGTTTCCGCAATCACGCCCATATTATGCGTGATGATCATGATCGCCATGCGGAATTCATCCCGCAAATCCATCAGCAAATCGAGAATTTGCGCCTGAATGGTCACATCCAGCGCCGTGGTCGGTTCATCGGCGATCAGCAGCTTGGGGTTACAGGCAAGCGCGATGGCGATCATCACGCGCTGGCGTTGGCCACCTGACATTTGGTGCGGGTAATCATCCAGCCGCCGCGCCGCTGATGGAATACCAACCTTGTCCAGCATATCAATCGCGCGCTTGTGGAGAGCCGCGGCGGGCAAGTTCTCATGCGCCTTGATGGTTTCCATGATCTGATCGCCAATGGAAAACACTGGGTTCAGCGATGTCATGGGTTCCTGGAAAATCATCGCAATGCCGGGGCCGCGAATGCGCTGCATCTCCCGCGACGATAGCTTGGTCAGTTCCTTGCCCTGGAACAATACTTTGCCGGCGGCGATGCGCGCCGGCGGTGTTGGCAGCAGCCCCATGATGGTGAGCGCGGTGACGCTTTTGCCGCTGCCGCTTTCACCAACAATGCCAAGGATTTCCCCTTCCTTGAGGGAGAAGGACACTTCCTCGATCGCGGTGATTTCGCCGCGCCCGGTCATGAAGGCCGTGGTCAGCCCCTGCACATCAAGCAAAGTCACTGTTGAATCCTGAGCCGGGGGTCGAGGACATCGCGCAAGCCATCGCCCAGAAAATTCAGGCCCATCACCGTGATCATCAGCGCAATACCGGGAATGGTGATGATCCAGGGCGCTTCACGCATGAAATCACGCCCTTCGGACATGATATTGCCCCAGGTTGGCGTGGGCGGCACGGCGCCAACGCCCAGGAAGGAAAGTGTGGCTTCAGACAGCACAGCGAAGGCAAAAAGGAAGGAAAGCTGCACAATCACCGGCGCCATGGCATTGGGCAGGATATGCCGCGTCAGGATACGCCAATGGCCCGCGCCGGCGGCCACTGCGGCTTGGACGAATTCCATTTCCCGCAGCACAATCACTGAAGACCGCACAATGCGCGCCGTGCGCGGGATATAGACAATCCCAAGCGCCAGAATGACATTGAAGGTCGAAGGCCCCAGCACGGAAGTAACCGCGATGGCGAGCAGAATAGCCGGGAAGGCCATCAGCGCGTCATTGATGCGCATCAGCAAATTATCAATGCGCCGGAAGTAACCGGCAGCAGCACCAATCAAAATACCAAACACGGCATTCAGCGCCACCACAGAAGCGCCAATCAGCATCGAAAGCTGCGCGCCCCACACCACGCGGGACCACAGGCTGCGCCCAAAACTATCCGTGCCGAAAATCCAACCCTCACCAGGGGGCTTGAATTTGTTGCGCATGGAAAGTCGGTTTGGATCAACATCGGTAATCCAAGGCGCCAGAATGGCTGTGATGGCAATGATCAGGAACAGCACCAGCCCGGTCATGAATAGCCGATGCCGCAGCAGGCGCTTGATGGTCGCGCGCGCCGGGTGCTCGCGCCTCAGCGCAATACCTTCGGCGTCTATGGATGCTGCGGTGTCACTCATAGCGCACCCGCGGATCAATCAAGGCATAGAGGATATCAACCAGGACATTCACCACCACCAGAAAGGTCGTCACCAGCAAAAGTCCGCCTTGCACCATGGGATAATCGCGCGACAGCACCGCTTGCGTCAGTAATTGCCCCATACCGGGCAACGAAAACAGCGCCTCCGTCACCACCGCGCCCGACAGCAAAAGGGAGATGATGATACCAATCACGGTCACAATCGGGATCAGCGCATTGGCCAGGGCATGCTTCAGGATTACTTGCCGTTCCGGCAGCCCCTTGGCGCGGGCCGTGCGTACATAATCCTGCCGCAACACTTCCAGCATGCCCGAGCGCGTAATGCGCGCCAGCAAGCCCGCTTGCAGCAAGGCAAGCGATATCGCTGGCATGGTGGTGCTGCGCAGCCAGCCGATCGGGTCCTGCGAGAAGGGTATGTAGCCGCCACTCGGCAACCAGCCGAGCTGCACGGCGAAGAAAATAATCATCAACAGACCAAGAAAGAAATTCGGGATGGAAATCCCCAGCATGGCGATCATCATCGCCACCTGATCGACCCAGGTATTCTGTCGCAGCGCCGCGATAATGCCACTGGTCACACCAATCAGCAGCGTCAGCACAAGGGCGTAGAGTGAAAGCCCGATGGTCACCGGCAAGCGTTCCATGGTGGCGGCCAGTACGCCCTTGCCGAGCAGCAAGGACTTGCCGAAATCACCCTGAAGCAGTCCCTGATAGTAATGCAGCAATTGCATCAGCAGAGGTTCATCCAGGCCTAGATCGCGGCGCAATTGCTCTATTTGCGCCGGGGTTGCCGCGATACCTGCGATAGCGGCGGCCGGATCACCTGGTATCAGCCGCATCAGCCCGAAGCTGATGAGGCTGACAATAAACAGGACCGGAATGGCGCTGAGTAACCGGCGCAGCGTGAGCAGAATCAAGGCTGATCGCGCCCCTCAACAAGCCTGCTCAACGCTCAATCCACACATTGGAAAAGCGCGGAATGCGGAAGGGCGCGAAGCCCTTCACATTGGCGCGCGATGCCTGAACCTTGGTGAGTGACCCGAAGGGATAGGCATAGGCGCGTTCCAGTACCAGGCGCTGCATGCGGGCGAAGGCTTCCTGCCGCGCCGCCGGGTCACGCAGATTATTCATGTCATTCCACGCGGCCAGCACATCAGGATCATCCTTGTCATCCTTGGGGCGATAGTTCGCACCGGGAGATACCAGAAACTGCATGGTGGCCAAGGCGCCGAGTGCGGGCTGCGTACCCCAGCCGGAATGGAAAAAATGCCATTCGGTCGAATTGACCCTTTGCGACATTTGCACCGATGTCGGCCAATCCACCACGCGAAGCGACGCATTGATGCCAACCGCCTTCAGCTGCTGTTCCATGACCAGCGCCGAATTATACATGGGCGGATAGTCGCGATTGGTCAGGATGACGATGGGTTCGTTGCGATAGCCGGATTCGCGGAGCAAGGCGCGGGCGCGCTGTTGATTGTTGATGTTGTAGGTTTCCTTGCCGGCATCCGTATAGCTGGGCTGGTTCGGATATTGGAAACCGACATTCAGGCGATAATTATTGTCAGTCGCCGCATCCATGATGTCTTCCATATTCATGGCAGCCTGGACAGCGCGACGGAAGGCAAGATTATC
>JBILPX010000218.1:0-5739 GCA_044373565.1 Roseomonas sp. | reverse complement strand
CATGCAAACATAACCAATACGCATTGGTACCTCGCTCTCTATGCCTTGATGGTGGTGATCGCCAGACCTGCCCATAGACGTGCAGACCGGTTTCACGATTATGCCGTGTTTGCCATAGCTGGCCTGAGCGGCCCCTTCATCTTGCTGCTGATCCCATGCCTTGCGGTGCGGGTTCTTGGTGACGCTGAACACCGCAGCCAAGCTATTCGCCTTCTGCTCTTCGCGGCCATGCTCGCAACTATTCAGCTGGTAGCTATTCTAATGGATAGCGGTGATACCCGATCTGCGGCACCACTAGGCGCAACGCCAGGAGTCCTCGTAAAAATCTTAGGGTCGCGAGTGATCACGGAGGCATTCTTGCCACGCGGTTCACGAGACCTAACCGTGGACTCCATTATCGTTCTACTTGCCGCAGTAATTGTTGTATTGGGCATTCGGGCAGGTGGATGGCGCGCCGTCAGTATCGCACTACTGGGTGCGCTTCAGATGGCTGCGGCACTAGCATCGCCAATAATATCGCTAAGTGAGCCTCAGTGGCCATTATTCTTGATTTCCGGCGATCGCTATTTTGTGATTCCGCGGTTGACGTTTGTCGCACTCGCGTTGTTCGCGTTTTCGCAGTTGGGCGTCGAAGGTCGGTTGAGGACAGCTCTGGCAGTAATCGCAGTGCTTACGTTACTGCCGAGTTTTCGCCTTAAGCCTGTTCGAGGCCCCTCCTTCGCTTCGGAGGTCACCCTTTATCGAGCTGCGAACCAGGGAGACGTCGTCACACTTCGCATTGCGCCGCCGCCCTGGACGATGACCCTGATCCGAAAATAGGGTGCGGTTGCATGACTGGGTACCAAACTTTACTGAATTGCTCGACATATGGAGCGAAGAAAAGAATTCTACTGCAGCTATTCACAAGACCGATACACCGCGCAAGATAATCAGTCACCAACGGCTCAGTCACACGATGACGTATTCGTCAACGAGATAGCGCTGGACCGGCGATGCGCCTATTGCGACCAATCCGCGCCCAGTACGCGGGGCGGCGGATTTGGTGGAGATATTGCGGCTGGCAATCTAAAGGTTCCGCCGTTCCGCGCGCAAAGTCGGCAGGCCAATGCCGGTCGCGTCAAACCCACCATCCACGGCAATCACCTGGCCGGTCAGGTAGCTCGCGCGGTCGCTGCACAGGAAGAACACGGCCTCCGCCAATTCCGCTTCCAGACCATAGCGATTAAGCGGAAGATGATCATGATAATCGGCGCGGATTTCGGGCGTATGCACGGCTTTCGCCATCGCCGTATCCACCGGGCCGGGTGCCACCGCATTCACGCGTATGCCAAGGCTCGCGAATTCCACCGCCTGCTGCTTGGTCAGATGCGCAAGCCCGGCCTTGCTGGTGCCATAGGCAACGCGCAGCGTTGAAGCGCGCAGGCCGGAAATGGAGGTGATATTGACCATCGCCCCGCCGCCAGCCTCAGCCATGATCGGTGCCGCCGCTTGCGCCGCCAGGAAGGGCCCAGTCAGGTTCACCGCCAGCACACGCGCCCAATCTTCCGGCGTGGTTTCCAGGATGGGTTTGAAAATGGCGATGCCGGCATTATTCACCAGCGCATCCAAGCGCCCAAAATGCGCGGCGGCCTGGTGCACCGCAGCCGTAATGGCGGGAGGGTCTGAAACATCGCAGATTATCTCAAAGGTTTTTGAAGGCTCCGCCAGCGCAGCCATAGTTTCGCGCAGTTGTGCCGCATTGATATCCAGCAGCGCGACATTCCAACCCTCGGCCAAAAAGCGGCGGGCGACCGCAAGGCCAATGCCGCGCGCAGCCCCTGTCACCAGGGCAGTTTTCTGTGTCATGGCGCTTCCTCAGCGCGGCATGGCGCCGGCGCGCCCTGCCGTGACGCCGCCATCAATCACCAATTCGCTGCCCGTCATATGGCGTGACGCATCAGAGGCCAGGAAAACAACACCCGCCGCAATATCAGCCGGCGTTCCCGCTTCCCCAAGCGGCACGATATTGGCGGCCAATTGGCGCGCATCCACCGGCGCATTGCGCCCGCCTGGGCTGCCTTGCGGCATTTTCTGCCAAATATCGGTTTCAATAACGCCGGGATGGACGGAATTGCAACGAATACCATCCCGTGCGCCGGCGCATTCCAGCGCCACGGATTTAGCAAAAAACCGCACCGCGCCCTTGCTCGCGGAATAGCCCGCAAGCCCCGCCGAACCGCGCATACCCGCGATGGAGGACATCAGAATAAGAGAGCCCCCGCCCGCACGGCGCATGGCGGGAATGGAATATTTCACCGAAAGAAACACACCATCGATATTCACCGCATTCTGCCGCCGCCATTCCGCGAGCGTCATATCGACCAGCGGTTTCATGATGGCGATGCCGGCGTTGGAGACCAGCACATCAAGCCGGCCATAAGTGGCTTCGATGGTGGCGACCACTTCCGCCCAACGCGCCTCATCCGTCACATCCTGATGCAGATAAAGCGCCTCATGCCCTGCCGCGCGCAGCTTGGCAGCCAAGGCTTCGCCCCCAGTATCATCCACATCGGTCAGCACCACGCGCGCACCTTCCGCCGCCAAGGCTTCCGCGCAGGCCGCGCCGATGCCTGCCGACGCCCCGGTGATCAATGCGACTTTTCCCTGAACCTGGCCCATGGGCTGCCTCCTTTTTTTATGAAAACCGTTCCGCCGCAAAGGGCGCAAAATCGAAATTGGGCTTTTCGCCGGCCAGAAGTGCGCCCATCAACGCGCCAGTCGGCGCTGAACCCGTCAGCCCCAGATGCCCATGGCCAAAAGCGCAATAAAGCCCCTGCCAGGCGCGGAGCGGCCCCATCACTGGCACGCTATCGGGCAGGCAGGGCCGATGGCCCATCCATATCTTGCCGCCTTCCGTGCGCGCCTTGGGGAATACCTTTTTCAGATCCTCCAGCAACATCAGGGCGCGCGATTCCGTGGGCGGCGCATCGAGCCCCGCGATTTCAACCGAACCCGCCACGCGCAAGCCATCTTCCATCGGGCTAATAAAAACCTTGCGATCAGCGGGCGATAGCACGCGCCCAACCCGCACCCCGGCATCCGGCAGCATCACGTGATAACCGCGCTGGGTTTCCAACGGTACCTTCAGCCCAAGGGGTGCCAGCAAACGTGCGGACCAGGCGCCGGCGGCCAGCACTATCTGATCTGCGGCGATATCTTCCCCCGCGCAGCGCACACCAACCACGCGCTTGCCCTCGGTCAGAATGGCCTGCACTTCGGCGGTGCGTATCTCACCCCCCATGCGGCGCACGCCATTGGCCACCACGGCAGCCAATCGCGCTGGATTCACGCAGGAACCGTGATCAGGCAGATAAAGGCCAATCTGGTAATCCTCAGACACTTCCGGTTCCAATTCCCGCAAGGCCGGGCCGACCAGCTTCTGCACCTTCAACCCGTGCTTCTGCCGCAACGCGAGTGAGGCATTGTCCTTCGCAAGCTGTTCCTCATTCCGATAGAGATACATCTGGCCTTCTTCGCGGATCAGGTCACTCGCCCCTTCCGCGGCCAGGATTTCGCGATGCCGATCCGGCGCGGAAAACAGTAGGGCGGAAAGCGCCACTGCCGCGCCTTCAACCTTGTCCCGCCGGGCGGAAGCGACAAAGCGCAGCAGCCAGGGCATGGCGCGCAGCCAATAGCGCGCGGGGATATGCAGCGCGCCAGCAGGGTCCATCAGCATTTTCGGCACCTGCGCCAGCACGCCTGGCATGGCGAGCGGCGCCACAGACCCATGGCTGATGGCCCCCGCATTGCCCGTATAGGCCGCGCCTTCCTTGCCGGCTTCCAGCACCAGCGGCTTCAAGCCACGCCGTGCCAAATGCCAGGCGATGCAAAGGCCAACAATGCCCCCGCCAATAATGACCGGGGCGGGTTTGGGTGATTGCGTTTCCATGGAGCCATCCTGACGCAACAAACGGCCCCGGGGAAGCGCCCGGTTGACGCCCCGGGGCCAGCGCATCACCTTTGGCCCTTCCGGAGGATGCCAGCATGAAAATCACCCCCAATAATGCCGGGCTTGGCGCCCGCATCGAGGGCATTGACCTGAGCCAAACCGCCTCGGCCGCGGATTTCCGCACCCTACTGCGGGCACTTGGCGAATATGGCGTACTTTGCTTCCCGAAGCAGGATCTGGAAGCGCCGCAAGTGGCGGCCTTCGGCAAGCGCTTTGGCGATCTGGAAGTGAATGTCGCCAATATGTTCCATGCGCCAGACCACCCGGAAGTGATGATCCTGTCGAATATGAAGGATGAGGCGGGCAAGCCTGTGGGCCTGAATGATGCCGGCCAGGGCTGGCATACGGATATGTCCTATTCCAACGAAATCGCGCTGGCGAATATGCTGCACGCCAAGCGCGTGCCGCGGCGCGATGGCAAGGTTCTGGGGGCGACTCAGTTCCGCAATATGCATGCCGCCTATGCCGATCTGCCGGCCGAGGTGAAGGCGCGCATTGAAGGCCGTGTTGCCATTCATGATTTCAGCAAATTCTGGGATATGATGCGCCAGCGCCCGGGCAGTATTCGCGGCCCCCTCACGCCCGAACAGCGCGCAAAAAAGCCGCCGGTTGAACAGCCGATTATGCGCATTCATCCTATCACCGGGCGGCCTGTGCTTTACTGCAATTGCGGCTACGCCATGTATATCGAAGGCATGGAGCGCACAGAATCCGATGCACTGTTGGATTATTTGTTCCGCCATCAGGCGCAGGATAAATATCTTTATACGCATGAATGGACTGAAGGTGATGTGCTGATCTGGGACAATATCGGCACCATGCATAATGCGGTGGCGGATTACGTGCCGGGTGAGGATCGCTATATCCTGCGCGTGCAGGTTATGGCGACACTCGATTACGCGGCGCTGGCGGCATGAAGCTGGTTACCTTTCAGGGCGCGCATGGCGCAGCCCTTGGTGGGGTGGTGGGGGAAAGCCTGGTCGCCCTTCGCCCAGCCCTATCCGCAGCGATGCGCGCGGCGGGTGAGGCTGATCGCAGCGCGGAGATCATCCCGGGCGATCTGGTCGTGTTGCTCGGAAATGAGGCCGCAATGACCGCTGCCGGCCGCGCGCTTGCCTTTGCTGCCCGGCCAGAGAACGCCGCGCTACGGCAACCACTGGCGGGCGCCAAGCTCCTCGCACCGCTGATGCCTGGTAAGATCCTGGGTGTTGGGCGCAATTACGGTGATCACGCCAAGGAAGTGGGCGGCCCCAAGCTTGAAATGCCGCGCATTTTCATGAAGCCCACAAGCTCGGTCGTTGGACCCGGGACGGTGGTGAAGATTCCGCGCGACGTGAAAAAGCCCGATTGGGAAGTGGAACTTGGCGTGGTGATCGGCAAGCCCGCGCGTGACGTGCCGGAAGGCGTCGCGCTGGATTACGTGGCTGGCTACACTGTGTTGAATGATGTCAGCGCGCGGGAATTTCAATTCGATGTGCCGCTTGCCATGACATCCTTCGCCAAAGGCATGGATGGCTTCTGCCCCATGGGTCCCTGGATCGTGACACCGGAAGAAGTTGGCGAGCCCTGGATGCTGGATGTGAAATGCTGGCTGAATGGCGAAGAAGTGCAGCATGGCAACACGCGCGATTTGATCTTTTCGGTCTCCGCGCTGATTGCCTTTCTGTCGCGCTACATGACGCTGGAACCAGGCGATGTGATTGCCACCGGCACACCGGCCGGGGTTGGGCATTTCCGCGATCCGCCGCGCT
>JBILPX010000015.1:0-18837 GCA_044373565.1 Roseomonas sp. | reverse complement strand
CACGGGTAGCGGCAGCCTGATCCGTCGCGCGATTGGTCAGCGACAGCACATGTTCCGCCACATCATTCACCTGCGGGCGCGTCAGAATAGCATCCGCCAGAAAACGCGGCATCATGCTTTGGCGCTGATCATCGCTTTCATTGGCGCGCACACCATGGGTGATTGTGTGATGGATGGCTTGAAGGCTGCCGCCCCAGATCCACTCATCATCAGCAAGGGATGGAAAGCCGCCAAGCGCCCCCTGCCCGCTCGCGCCATGGCAGCTTGCGCAATTATTGGCGAAAGCACCGCGCCCGCCCGCCATGGCAAAGGCGCGCAATTCCGGATCGGCTGCAATTTGCTGCGGCGTTGCCGCGCGCAGGCGCGACATCATCGGCGCCATCCGCGCTTCCGCCTGTTGCACATCCCGCACCACCGCTTCACGCGCGATCCAGCCTGAAGTTCCTGTCGCGCCTGGAATGGGCAGCGCCGGATAAATCACCACCCAAACCAGGCTGAAGGCAATGGTCGCGTAGAAGGTCCACAGCCACCATTTGGGCAAAGGCGTATTGAGTTCCTTCAGCCCATCCCATTCATGGCCGGTAGTGTTCTGACCGCTCAGGCTGTCTTTTTCGATTTTCGTTGGCATCACCTCTACTCCTTACGAACGGGGCTGCGCGCGGTCATCGCGCAGCGGTATATCGGCAAGGGATTCGAAATGCTTGCGGCGCGATGGCCGCATCACGAACCAGAGCATCCCCAGAAACAAGGCAAAGAACCAAACCACCCAAAGGGCGCGGAGCGCGGGGTAGAGTTCAAGCAGGTTTTCCATGTGTTGGCCTCCCCCTTATTGCTGACGCAGCTGCGCTGGCGTCACATCGCGGAAATCCACGAGTGTGCCGAGCATTTGCAGATAAGCCACCAGCGCATCCATTTCCGTGATACGCACGGGATCACCATCGAAAGCACTCTGCCGCGCGCGCGCATAACGGGCATTGAAGCCAGCCGCATCCGCATCGGGCCGCGCTTGCGCTTCCAGATCGGCCTTGGCATTGGCGATCATCTCATCGCTGTAAGGCACACCCACCACGCGGAGTGCCCGCAGATGATCCGCCACGCGATCATAATCCAAAGGCCGATCAAGGAAGGAATAGGGCGGCATGATGGAAGCCGGCACCACAGCGCGCGGTGAGCGTAAATGCGCCGCATGCCAATCATCCGAATAGCGGCCACCAACGCGCGCCAGATCAGGCCCGGTGCGCTTTGAACCCCATTGGAAAGGGTGGTCATACATGCTTTCCGCCGCCAAGCTGAAATGGCCGTAGCGTTCCAATTCATCACGGAAGGGGCGCACCATTTGGCTATGGCACAGATAGCAACCTTCGCGGACATAGATATTGCGCCCCATTTGCTCGAGTGGTGTGTAGGGCCGCATGCCCTGCACGCGTTCAATGGTGGTTTCCACTGCAAAAAGCGGCACAATCTGCACCAGGCCGCCGATGGAAACCGTCAGCAGCGTCAGCACACCCATCAGGACAACATTGCGTTCAATGACGCCGTGATCACGAAGCCAGCGGAACATTTGCCAATCCTCCTTCTATTCCGCCGCGACGGCATGGGCAGGGGCAAAGCGCGGCGCGGGTTCCGCGGCTTCCCCTTCAGTGACGGTTTTCCACAAATTGAAGGCCATGATCAGCGCGCCGGCCAGGTACAAAACACCGCCGAGTGCGCGGATGACGTAATAGGGGTGCATGGCTTCCACCGTTTCCACGAAGGAATATTGCAGGAAGCCGAGTTCATCATAGGCGCGCCACATCAGGCCCTGCATGATGCCGGATACCCACATGGCGGTGATGTAGAACACGATGCCAAGGGTCGCGATCCAGAAATGCCAGGAAATCAGGCGTTCGCTCCAGATGCTTTTCTTCCGCCAAAGCACAGGGAAAAGATAGTAAAGCGCACCGAAGGTGATGAAGCCAACCCAGCCCATGGCGCCGGAATGCACATGGCCGATGGTCCAATCCGTGTAATGCGACAGACCATTGACGGCCTTGATGGACATGACCGGGCCTTCAAAGGTGGACATGCCGTAAAAGCCCAACGCGGCAACGGAAAAGCGCAGCGACGGATTGGTGCGTAACTTGTCCCAAGCGCCCGAGAGCGTCATCAGGCCGTTGATCATGCCACCCCAGGACGGCATCCAAAGCATGACGGAAAACACCATGCCCAGCGTCTGCGCCCAATCGGGCAGCGCGGTGTAATGCAGATGGTGCGGGCCTGCCCAGATATAGAGGAAGATCAAGGTCCAGAAATGAACAATCGAAAGCCTATAGGAATAAACTGGCCGATCCGCCTGCTTCGGGATCAGGTAATACATCATCCCAAGAAAGCCCGCGGTCAGGAAGAAACCCACCGCATTATGGCCATACCACCACTGGATCATGGCGCCTTGCACACCCGGGGTAGCGGAATAGGAATGCGATGATCCAAGGCTGATGGGAATTGAGATATTGTTACCGATATGCAGCAAAGCAACGGTAATGATGAAGGCCAGGAAGAACCAATTCGCCACATAGATATGCGGTTCTTCGCGCCGGATGATGGTGCCGCCAAAGGCGATCAGGTAGAAAACCCAAACCACCGTCAGCCACAAATCCACATACCATTCTGGTTCCGCATATTCCTTGCTCTGCGTGATGCCCAACACATAGCCAAGTGCCGCCATGACAATGAAGAATTGGTAGCCCCAGAACAGGAACCAGCCCATATCATCGCCGCCGAACAACCTGGCGCGGCAGGTGCGCTGCACGATGAACAGGCTGGTCAGGAACAGCGCATTGCCGCCAAAGGCGAAAATCACGGCGCTGGTATGCACCGGGCGCAGCCGCCCAAAGCTTGTCCATTCCAGATCAAGGTTCAGCAGCGGAAAGGCAAGCTGAAGCGCAATGACAACCCCCACCAGAAATCCCACCACCCCCCAAAAGGCGGTGGCGATGGCAAAGGCGCGGATCGGGCCTTCCACGAAAACCGGTGGACCCGGCGGTGCGTAATGCCCTGCGGTGGCTGTAGCGGCCATGCTTGGTCTCCCTCAAGACGCGAGACTCGCAATCAGCCGCGTCGAGGGGCAGGAGAGAATCATAAGCGTGCGCTGTCCTTGATCAGGATCAATTTCGCCAAACGGCTCTGCGCTAATTTACGCGACCAATCGCGCGGGCTTTGCGCTCGTGGGGCAAGCGGAGGAAGCTTTCATGCCAAGCGAAGCAGCGATTGCGCCGCGCCGGCTTACTATTCGAAAGGTGGCGCCTGATCGTCCCTGGGTATGGCTGAATGCCGGCTGGCGCGATTTGATGGCGAACCCAAGGATCAGCTTTTTCTATGGCGGTGCCTTGGCGGCGGCAGGTTGGCTGCTGATTTTGATCCTGCTTGGCGTGCGCTCTGGCTGGGTGATTCTGCCGGCCTCGGCAGGGTTTTTCATGGTCGCACCCTTACTCGCGACCGGGCTTTATGAGGCAAGTCGGCTCCGCGCTGAGGGCAAGCCTGTCACCTTCAAGGCTTGCCTTGGTGGCTTCACGCGCAATGGCCAGCAGCTTGCTTTCCTGGGCGTTCTGCTGGTGATCCTGCATATATTTTGGGTGCGCGTCGCGGCGCTGATTTTCATGCTGATGTTCGGCATCAATTTCACGCCAAGCCTGGAAGATTTGCCGATGGCGATGTTGCGGTCCGACATGCTGCTGCCGTTTTTGATTGTCGGCACCGGCGCGGGGGCCATTCTGGCGGCGGTGGCGTTTTCAATCTCGGCGATTTCCATTCCCATGCTGGTGGATCGAGATGTCTCCGCCATGGAAGCGATTATGCTTTCCATTCGCGCAGTGCTGACCAATCCGGGTGCCATGATCTTCTGGGCCGGGCTGATTGTGGTGTTCACGGCCTTCGCAATGTTGCCCTTCTTCCTGGGCCTGGCACTTGTGGTGCCGCTGATTGGGCATGCCTCCTGGCACGCCTATAAGGATTTGGTGATCGAAGTCTGATCAGGGCCGCATAGTCAGCGCAGCCAGGCCCGTGCCGCGCAATGGCTCCGCAAGCCGCGCGAAATCACACAGCAGTGGGCGGGTTTCGCGTGGGTCTATGATTTCCTCCACCCAGAAAGCCTCGGCGGTGCGGAAGGGGGAACGCAGCTTCTGCAAACGCTCATCAATTTCGGCGATTTTTGCCTCACGATCCGTGGCCGCATTCACTTCCGCCGCATAGGCCGCCTCAATGCCGCCTTCCAAGGGCAAAGACCCCCAGCGCCCGGATGGCCAAGCATAGCGGATGGAATAGCGCCCGGCAGGTTGATGCACGACACCCGCGACACCAAAGGCATTGCGCAAAATCACCGTACACCAGGGCGCGCGGCATTGATTGACTGCCGCCATGGCGCGCACGCCCCAGCGGATGGTCGCGGTTTTCTCCGCCTCCAACCCCACGGCGAAGCCAGGGCAATCCATCAAATAAACGACCGGCAGATGGAAGGTTTCCGCCAAATCCACGAAGCGGATGATCTTGGCGCAGGCATCCGCTGTCCAGGAACCGCCGGCGAATACCGGGTCTGATGCCATCACCGCGACGGGCAGGCCATCCAGTCGCGCAAGGCCAGTGATGATGGGCCGGCCAAACCACTGGCCCATTTCGAAAAAACTACCCTTGTCGAATAGTGTTTCGACGATTGGGCGCATCTTGTAGGCTTGGCGCGGATCGCGCGGAATTACGCTGATCAGCTTCGCATCGCGCCGCCCCGGAACATCGCGCGACCGCAGCCGGGGCGAGACTTCAAACACCGATTGCGGCAGGTAAGACAGAAAGCGCCGCGCGGCAGCGAAGGCTTCTTCTTCCGTGTCCACCGCATCATCTACCGCGCCGGCCTTGCACTGAATCTCCCAACCGCCCAGGTCGCGCTTTTCAAGCTTCTCGCCAAGCCGGGCCACCACCGGGGGCCCGGCCACAAACATGGCGGAGGATTTCGTCATCACTGAATAATGCGAAGCCGCCAGCCGCGCCGCGCCAAGCCCTGCCACCGATCCAAGCCCAAGCGCCACCACCGGCACCAGACCTAAATTCTGCGCGGTGAGGTGATAAAGCTGCGTGCCACCAACGCCGCCTGGCAGGTTCGCACGCCCAGAGGTTTCAATAGTTTTGACCGAACCGCCACCGCCGGAGCCTTCAATCATGCGAATGATCGGCAGGCGCAATTCATTGGCCATGCGTTCCGCCATGATGGGCTTTTCGCGAATGGTCGCATCCGCGCTGCCGCCGCGCACGGTGAAATCATCGCCCAGCACCACCACCGGGCGGCCATCAATCTCCGCACGGCCCATGACGCAGTTGGATGGCGTCAGACTCTCCAGATCACCCTTGGCGTCATACTCGCCGCGCCCGGCAATGGCGCCGACTTCGTGGAAGCTATCCTTGTCCACCAGCTTCAGCACACGTTCGCGCACGGTCAGCCGCCCGCCATCATGCTGGCGCTTCACCTTATCAGGCCCGCCCATGGCCTCCGCCATGGCTTGGCGGCGCTTCAGCTCCTCGATTTCCGGTTGCCAAGTCATGCGGCGTTTCCCTTGGTATCTTTCTGCCGGCGAGTGTCACGCGAGTTCCCCCGCCCTGCAAGCGGGCGTTGTCGCCAGCCACCCGAGCCCCCATGATAGACAGGCCCAGCCATACGGAGAGGCCGCCATGCCAATTGATGAAAGCCTGAAATTCCTGCCCGTGAACATCGCGGTGCTGACCGTGAGCGACACGCGCGACATGGCGAGCGACCGTTCCGGCCAGACGCTACAGGACAGGATTGAAACCGCGCGGCATCACTGCGTCGCGCGTGAAATTGTGAAGGATGACCCGGATGCGATTGAAGCCGTGCTGCGCCGCTGGATTGCAGACCCGGCCGTGGATTGCATCATCACCACCGGCGGCACCGGCATCACGGGGCGGGATGTGACGCCGGAAGCCTTCAAGCGCGTGCTTGAGAAGGAAATCGAAGGTTTTGGCGAATTATTCCGCTGGATCAGTTTTCAGAAGATTGGCACATCCACCATCCAATCCCGCGCCATGGGTGGGGTTGCGGGCGGCACCTATCTTTTCGCGCTGCCTGGTTCAACCGGCGCCTGCAAGGATGGCTGGGATGATATTCTGCGCTTCCAGTTGGATTCACGGCACCGCCCCTGCAATCTGGTGGAGCTGATGCCGCGCCTTTTAGAACATCTGAAGCCCGTGTAACGGGCGCGCGAGGAGACACCCCCTCGCGCGTTTTACCTTACGCAGCCTTGGAAGTCGCCAGGGCCTTCCACACAATCTCCGGTGTCGCGGGCATATCAATATGCTTCACGCCATCACCGGCCAAAGCATCCACCACCGCATTGATGAGCGCGGGCGGGCTGCCTACAGCGCCAGCCTCCCCCGCACCCTTCACGCCAAGCGGATTGGTCTCACACGGGACTTCGATGAAATCCACGTCAATATTCGGCAGGTCATCGGCGCGCGGCAGCGCGTAATCCATGAAGGATGCCGATAGAAGCTGGCCGCTTTCCGCATCAAAAGCAGTGCGTTCCAGCATGGCCTGGCCAATGCCCTGCGCGACACCACCATGCACCTGGCCCCGCACGATCAGCGGGTTCAGCGCATGGCCCACATCATCAATCACCACGTAATTCACGACCTTGATGATGCCCGTATCGGGGTCCACCTCAACCTCAGCGGCGTGGCAGCCATTGGGGAATGTGTGGGATTTGATTTGTGCCACTTCCAGCGCATCCAACAGCGTCACTTCCTGGCCCTTGGCAGCGCGCGCCTTCTGCGCTGCAGCCAATTCCAGAATGCCAATGCCCTTATCGGTGCCGACCACGCCAAAGCGACCATTGGCAGTGGTGAATTCAATATCGGCGATTGCGGCTTCCAGATGATCGGACGCTGCCTTCTTGCCTTTTTCCACCACAGAGGCCGCCGTCACCAGAATGGCCTGGCCTTCGGAATAAAGGCTGCGCGCGCCACCCGTGCCGCCGCCCGAAGGCAGGCTTTCGGAATCGCCCTGACGCACGCGGATTTTTTCGATCGGGATGCCAAGCTCATGGCTGGTTAGCATGGCATAGGCGGTTTCATGCCCCTGCCCCGTGCTTTGCGTCCCGACATAAACATCCACGAAACCATCATCGGCGAAACGCACCGCGGCGTTTTCCGTGGCATCGCCGCCGGTCGCTTCCAGGTAATAGGCAAAGCCAATGCCGCGCCTTTTGCCGCGCCTTTGGCTTTCCGCCCGCCGCGCCGCAAAGCTGGACCAGTTCAGCTTTTCCAAAGCGGTGTCCATGAGTTTCGCAAACTCACCTGAATCATAACGCTGCCCCATGGCCGAAACGTACGGCATGGCAGAAGACGGCACCATATTTTGCTTGCGGATCGCGACACGATCCATGCCCAATTCCTGCGCCGCCGTATCAATCAGGCGTTCCACCAGATAATTGCTCTCTGGCCGGCCGGCACCACGATAAGCATCCACCGGCACAGTATTGGTGACCACGCCCACAACATTGGCGTAGATGGCGCCGAAATCATAAACGCTCGCCAGCACCTTGGTGCCCGCGCCGGTCGGGATAAAGGGCGCGAAGGTGTTCAGATAGGCGCCCATATTCGCCCAATTTTTCGTGCGCAGTGCTAGGAACTTGCCATCCTTATCCAGCGCCAATTCGCCGGCGGTGATATTGTCGCGCCCATGCGTGTCGGATTGGAAGGCTTCCGTGCGCTCGGACGTCCATTTCACCGGGCGCTTCAGGCGGCGGGCGGCGAAGCAGGTCAGCACGTGCTCAGCATACAGAAACAGCTTCATGCCAAAGCCACCGCCGACATCGGGGGTGACGACGCGGAAATGATCTTCCGGCACGTTGAAGACGCTGCCCGCGAGAAGCTTCCGCACCAACCAAGACCCCTGGGTATTGGTGTGCAATGTCCATTTGCCGCTGGCCGCATCAAAATCCGCCACCGCCGCGCGGGCTTCCATGCTGGCCACTATAATGCGGTTATTTACTACTCTCAGGCGCGTGACATGCGCAGCCTTGGCGAAAAGCGCATCGGTCTTGTCCTTGTCGCCGACATGCCAATCAAAGCAGGTATTATTCGGCGCACTCGGCCAGATTTGCGGCTGGCCTGGCTTGGTCGCGCTGGCAAGATCAGTGGCGGAGGGCAGGATCTCGTACTCCACCTCAATCGCCTCAGCGGCATCGCGCGCGGCCTTGTCGCTTTCCGCCACCACGAACGCGACCGGGTCACCCACATGGCGCACCATGCCTTCCGCCAGTGTTGGGCGCGGCGTGGATGACAGCGGCGAGCCATCACTATTCTTCAGCGGGATCAGGCAAGGCAGCGGGCCAAGCCCTTCGGCAGCCAGATCGGCTGCGGTATAAACCCCCAGCACCCCCGGCATGGATTTGGCGGCGCTAGTGGAGATGCTCTTGATCGCCGCATGGGCATGGGGGCTGCGCAGCACCACGCCTTGGGCTTCGCCAGGCAGGCTGATATCGGCGGTATAGCGCCCATCGCCTTTCAGCAGCCTTGGGTCTTCGACACGACGAATGGATTGGCTGAGGCCGAATTTTGCCATGGCGAGGTACTCCCTGTTTCGCGTTCCTGGGTATCATTCAACAGGTGGGGGCGGGATGGAAAGAGGGAAAGGGATCGCGCGCCAAGATTTGTTGGTGGGCGGCGCGATTGCGCAGGCGCCTTCATCCTGTCAGGGTGAAGTAACAGAAAAGGAAGGGGCAAGCTTATGTCCGGAAATACGACGTCGCCACCGCCCGAATCCAAACTTTTGACCGGCCGCCTTGGGTTGCAGGTCGTGCGCCAGGTGGCGGGAAATTGGTGGATTTTCATGCTGCGCGGCGTGGCCGCGATTGTTTTCGGCATTTTGGTCTTCCTTTTTCCCGGGCTTGGGCTGGCTTTCATCCTGGCCTTTCTGGGGGCCTGGATGGCGCTGGATGGCGCCGGTTCGATCTATCAGGCCGTGAAGGGTGGCCACCCAGCGGGCGAACGCAGCCGCACCTGGCTTTGGATTGACGGCATCATTTCCCTGCTGGCCGCGGCAGTCATGCTGTTTGCGCCGGGGGTTTCCGCCATGGGCCTGCTGATTGTGACGGCTGCCTGGTTCCTTCTGTCCGGCGTGGCGCGGCTGATGCTGGCCTTCCGGCTTTCCTCGGTGCTGCTTGGGCTGCTTGGGGCTTTGAATATCGTGATCGGGGCCTGGATGCTGCTGCGCCCCGGGCCGGGCTTGCTCGCGGTGATCTGGATAGTGGGGCTTGAGGCGATTGCCATGGGCGTCATCATGATCGGCCTTGGCTGGCGACTGCGCAAAATCCATAACGATCCGCATCAGGATGCGGCGCAGACCAGGATCTGATCCGTGGCGGGGGAATTCCTGTAGGATCATCCCATGTGGTTTCCCGCCCCCAAGGAGCTCCCGCTCCGCCCCTTCGCCCGCCTGCCGGATCGCTTGCGGAATCTGCGCCGATCCTCCTGGGCCGATGCCAATCGCGCCGGCGCGCCGATTGACAGTTTCCTGGAAGGCCCCTGCTTTGATCGCGCGGGGCGCTTCCTGGTGACCGACATACCCAATGGCCGCATCCTGCTGGTGGGTCCCGGACAGGCCTGGGAAGTGCTCACGGAATATGATGGCTGGCCGAATGGTCTGGCGCTTGGTGCCGATGATGCGCTGCTGATTGCCGATTATCGCCATGGCTTGCTGACGCTTGATCCGGCGCGCGGTTCCATCACCCCCTTGCTGGAAACTGTCGGCAGTGAGGGTTTTCTAGGCCTCAATGACGTCACGCTTGGCCCGCAAGGCGCGATTTTCTTCACCGATCAAGGCCAGACCGGGCTGCAGGACCCGCGCGGGCGGGTCTATCGGCTTGCCGCCGATGGGCGGCTTGATCGGCTGATCTCCAACGGCCCCAGCCCGAATGGCATTGCGCTGAACAAGGCGGGTTCGCACTGCTATGTGGCGATGACCCGTTCTTGCGAGGTCTGGCGCTTCGCCCTTCGCGCGGACGCCATTGTGGGCAAGGCCAATCTCTTCTTCCGCACACCCGCCGGCGCGTCAGGGCCGGATGGCATGGCGGTTGATGTGCATGATCGGCTGTTCATCGCCAATCCAGGCCATGGCATGGTCTGGGGCGTGGATGCGCATGGCGTGCCGCTTTTCGCGCTGGATTGCCGGCCCTTTGGCCGCATGCCGACCAATTGCTGCTTCGCGCCCGATGGCGTGACGTTGCTGATCACGGAAAGCCAATCGGGGCAGATTTTGGCGGCGGAAATACCGGCGCCGTGACTTGCATAACTGACCTGCGGAGTGCAGCAGGCCCGGCTTCGCTCAGCCGGCGCGAATGAGGCCCCGAAGGTGGCTCAGCACAATCTCAGCAATCTGTTCAGGCGAATCGCTGGCGGTATTGATGCGCAGTTCGGGATTTTCCGGCGGCTCATAAGGGCTTGAGACGCCGGTAAAGTTTTGGATCGCCCCGCTCATTGCCTTGGCGTAAAGGCCCTTAGGGTCTCGGCGCATGCACTCCTCGATCGGGGTATCCACGAAGACCTCGATGAATTCATCCTGATCGAAAAGTTCGCGCACCATCCGGCGTTCAGCGCGGAAGGGGGAGATGAAGCTGCACAGCACGATCAGGCCAGCATCCACGAAAAGCTTCGCAACCTCACCCACGCGGCGGATATTCTCCACGCGATCCTGGTCCGTAAAGCCAAGGTCGCGGTTCAGCCCGTGGCGGAGATTGTCACCATCCAGCGCATAGGTATGGCGCCCTTCAGCATGCAAGGCTTGTTCGACCAGCTTGGCGATGGTGGATTTGCCCGAGCCAGATAGGCCGGTGAACCACAACACCAGTGGCTTCTGATGGTCCAGCGCAGCGCGCGCCTGCTTGTCAACCAGGAACTGCTCGGCATGGATATTGTTGGCGCGCCGCAGGGGGAAGTCCACCATACCAGCGCCCGCGGTGCGGTTGGTAAAGCGGTCAACCAGGATGAACGCCCCGGTCGCGCGATTTTCAACATAGGGATCAAGCGCGACGCGGGCCGCGAGCGATAGGTTGCAGAAGGCGATCTCGTTCATGTCGAGCTTCTTCGCCGGCGCCTTTTCCAGCGTGTTGATGTCCACGCGGTGCTTGATGGAGCTGACGGAAGCGGCCGTCCAAAGATTGCCAATCCGCATCATATACTGGCGGCCCGGCAGCAGGGTCTCCTCATCCATCCAAAGCAGATGGGCGGCGAATTGGTCGGTAACGTCGGGCCGGTCGGCGAGTGGCGCAAGAAGGTCGCCACGCGCGACATCAACCTCGTCAGCAAGGCAGATTGTCACCGCATCTCCTGCCGCGGTGGTGGCCTGGTCGCCATGCGGACCCAGGATGCGGGCAACACGGCTCTGCTGGCCAGATGCCGCCACCACCACGCCGTCGCCAACCGCGATCTTCCCCGACGCCACGGTGCCGGAGAAACCGCGGAAGTCGAGGTTAGGGCGGTTCACCCACTGTACGGGGAAGCGGAATGGCTTACCCGCCGCGTCTTGATCCACGTCCACACTCTCAAGATGATCCATCAGCGTTACGCCGAGGTACCAGGGAGTATTGTCGCTGCGTTGGGTGATATTGTCACCAAAGCGCGCCGAAATCGGGATCGGCACCAATGAGGTGAAACCAAGGCCAGCGGCGAAGGTCGCCCAATCGCCAACAATCCGGTCGAAGGTCGCTTGGTCGAAATTGACCAAATCGATCTTGTTCACCGCCAGCACGACATGGCGGATGCCAAGCAGTGAGCAGATGTAAGTGTGGCGCTTGGTCTGCGTCAGCACGCCCTTGCGCGCATCGGCCAGGATGATGGCAAGGTCTGCATTCGAAGCGCCGGTCGCCATGTTGCGTGTGTACTGCTCATGGCCGGGTGTATCGGCGACGATGAAGCTACGCTTCGGGGTAGCGAAAAATCGGTAAGCCACATCTATGGTGATGCCTTGCTGGCGTTCTGCCTCAAGCCCATCAACCAACAAGGCAAGGTCAATATCCTCACCCACCGTGCCGTGCTTGCGGCTATCCTTCGCGACGGTGGCGAGCGTATCATCCATAATCAGGCGGCTATCATACAACAGGCGCCCGATCAGCGTAGACTTGCCGTCATCCACCGAACCGCAGGTCAGGAAGCGCAGCAAGGAGTGGGAGACTTCGATCCCCGTCTTCATCAGAAGTAGCCCTCACGCTTCTTCCGTTCCATCGAAGCTTCCTGGTCCTTGTCGATCAGGCGCCCGGCACGCTCGCTCACGCGGCTTTCGCGCAATTCGCGGAGGACCTGCTCGATGGTCTCCGCGCGGCTCTCATGCGCCGCCGTGAGCGGCCAGTCACCCATGGTGCGGAACCGCACCCACAACTCCTCAACGCTTTCCCCGCCAGCGAGCGGCATGCGGTCATCATCGCGCATGATCAGCATCCCTTCACGCCGGATGATCGGCCTCAGCGCCGCGTAATAAAGCGGTACGATCGGGATGTTCTCGGCGGCGATGTAGTCCCACACGTCGAACTCGGTCCAGTTTGAAAGCGGGAAGACGCGCATTCCCTCACCCTGGTTGATCCGCGTGTTGAAAAGCCCCCAAAGCTCGGGGCGCTGATTGCGCGGTTCCCAAACATGGCCAGCAGTGCGGTGGCTGAAGATGCGCTCCTTGGCGCGGGCCTTTTCCTCATCACGGCGGGCGCCGCCGATCGCCGCATCAAAGCCGTGCTTGTCGAGCGCCTGCTTCAGCGCCTCGGTGCCCATGACGTTCATATGCACCTGGCTGCCATGGTCGATTGGGTTGATCCCGCGCGCCAAGCCTTCGGGATTGGTGTGCACAATCAGATTCAGCCCGAGCTCTGCCGCGCGACGGTCTCGGAATTCGAGCATGGCGCGAAAATCCCAACCAGTGGCGATGTGCAGGCAGGGGAAGGGCAGCTTGCCAGGCGCGAAGGCCTTCATGGCAATATGCAGGACAACGGAACTGTCCTTGCCAATGGAATAGAGCAGAACCGGGTTACGGAAGCTCGCCGCTGTCTCCCGCAAGATCCCGATCGCTTCGGCTTCTAATTGACGCATACGCAGCGTAAGCAAAATGGCACCCTTTCCAACTTCCGGATCATCCAAATAACTGCCGGTACACTCAGACCATTAGCGCGGCATTAAGGGCGGATTATCCATCGTCATTTCAGTAACCCAACAAGTAATAAACCGAAGCCGAGCCTAAGTCACCCGATCCAATTCCTGTTCCGTCATGCCGCCCGGCACCAGCGCCATCGGTATTTTCAGGCGTGACGCATGCCGCCCCGTCAGCGCCGAAATCAGCGGCCCAGGCCCGCCGCTGCCAGTCGCCATGGCCAGCACCAGGATGGAAATGCGCGGGTCTTCTTCGATCAGCGCCAGCAATTCCTCGCGCGCTTCGCCTTCGCGGATGATCAGGATCGGCATGCCGCCCGTAATCTCACTGACATGGGAAGCAAGGCCAGCCAGCAGCCGCTCAGCCTCCGCACGGCGTTCTTCCTGCATCATCACGCCAACGCCGGCCCATTCCACCAACTCCACCGGTTCCAACACGCGGAACAAGGCCACGCGCCCGCCACCCTTGCGCGCGCGCAGGCATGCGTAGCGAAGTGCCACCGCCTGTTCGGCGCTGTCATCCACCACCACCAGGAAAACGCGATCCCGTTTGGCCTTGGTCGCGGCAGCGGCGGCTTCTTCAGTGTCGGGCATTAATTTCTCCTGAACAGCACGCTGCCGAGCCAGCCGGCCAGCGCAGCCAAGACAATACATAGCACGCCATAAAGCAGCGGCTGCCCCCGGGCGAGCGAGGCAATCTCGGCCGCCGTGCCCACGCGCTCCACGCGTAGCGACAATTCCTGCCGCGCAATCACACGGCCTTCGCGGGCGAGCAGCACCTCAATCTGATAATCGCCGGTTTGCACCGTGGCGGGCAAGGCAATGCGCGCGCTGAACAGCCGCTCCCCGGCACGGACAACTGGCGAGGCATATTCCTGCCAGCGCCCATCGGCCTGCTTCAGTTCAAGCAAGGCAGCGCGAAAGGCCGGGTTACGCGTGCCCTCACTGCGTAGGCGCAGATTGTCGAAGCCTAGGCGATATTGCCGCCTTTCTTCCTCGGGCAAGATTTCCCAGACGCGGCGCGTGCCAGCCAAGGCATAAAAGCCCGGCACTTCTGGAAAGCGCGTGGAAGGGCCGTTAAGCCAAATGCCGAGCACATTGATCTTGCGGCGCACGACCACGCCCTGGGTCGGGCCGGTGGCGACCACAATCAAATCCTCTGGTGGATCGCCGCCCAAGGGGTTTTGCGTTGCGCCAAAAACCAGCACCGATGCGCCAGTGAAGCCGGTGCTGATCTCAACCCTATCCGTTGAAAGCTCGGCCGTGATTGGCGAAGCCCCAGCCATGCCGGCCCCCAACAGGCTGCCCAGCGCCCATAATATGCGGGCGAAAGCCTTCATGAGATGGGGCTGATCGTAAAGGCGCGGCTTGGCGTTTGCAGTAGATTCCAGGCAAGGCCAAGGGCGACCGACAGCACCAAAAGCCCAAGTAGGGCGCGGGTTTCCTCGCCCCGCAGCTTGGTGCCCATCGCGGCGCCAAACTGCGCGCCCGCCACACCACCAACCAGCAGCAGCATGGTCAGCACAATATCCACGCTGCCCACCTGCCAGGCTTGCAGCAGTGTGACATTGGCCGAGACAAAAACCACCTGAAACAGCGATGTGCCTATCACAATCGCGGTTGGCATGCCAAGGATATAAATCATGGCCGGCACCAGCATGAAGCCGCCACCCACCCCCATGATGGCGGAAAGCAGGCCAATGCCAAAGCCGATCACAAGCGGCGGAATGACCGAAATATACAGCCTGGAATCACGAAAGCGAAGCTTAAAGGGAAGGCCATGCAGCCAGGTATGCTCATGCAGCTTCCGCCGCGGTGCCGTGCCGCGCCGGCGCCGGAGCAGCGCGGTGACACTTTCACGCACCATCAGCGCGCCGACAATGCCAAGGATCACCACGTAGAAAAGTGAGACCGCAACATCCACCTGGCCCCAGCGCTTCAGCAGGGCAAAAATCTGCACCCCAAGCGCCGAGCCAAGCAGCCCACCCGCGAAAAGCGTGAGCCCCATGCGCCAATCCACATTGCCGCGCCGCCATTGCGCAATCAGGCCAGAAACGGAGGCACCCAGTGTTTGATTGGCGCCGGAAGCCACGGCGACGGCAGAGGGAATGCCGATCAGCATCAAAAGCGGCGTCAGCAGAAAACCGCCGCCCACCCCAAACAAGCCCGAAAGCCAGCCCACGCCAAAGCCGATGCCAAGCAGCAGCAGGGCATCTACACTCATTTCAGCGATGGGCAGGTAGACCTGCATCGCGATTCCAATCAGTCCAAACGTGAGCCGTCTGCGGAGCTTCGACCTTGCGGGGCAACCTCGCAAGAGATTTATCGGCGCCTTACAAGGCAGGAATGCGGCAGGGCCTTATCGCTTGGTGGCAAAGGCGACCAAGGCCAGAAAAAACAGACCCAAAAGCGCAAAGCCCGCAATGGCAAAGGGCGGGCCGATCCCATCCGCCAGCGCGCCTAACACCAGCACGCCAAGCGGCCCAGTGCCGATACAAGTGGTGGTCAGGCCCAGAATGCGCGAACGCGCCTCCACCGGTGCTTGCATCATCACAATGCCGGTTTGCAGGCTGGCAAAGGCCGCCGTGCCGAAGCCGCCCAGCATCAGCAGCAAGGCCGCGAGCCAGAGTGAAGGGGCCAGTGCCGCCAGCGCCAGCACCGACAGGAAGGCGGTGGACCCCAGCAACAAAAGCCCCCTGCCCGCTTGCGGTCCGCGCCTAAGCGCCAAGGCAAGGCCCGAAATCAGCGCGCCAAGTGGCTCAGCCGCCGCAAGAAAGCCGATTTGAATGGCGCTTGCGCCAAAGGCACGGTCACCAAAGGCGGGCAGGATGGAATTATAGGAAAAGCCGAAGATATTCATCACCAGCGTCACGCCAAGCACCGCGCGCAAGGCCGGATGGGCGAGTGCGAACCGCAAAGCCTCGGCTACCTCAGCAAACAGGCGGCGCGGCACCAAAGCACGGCGCGGTTGGCTGTAAGAAACAGTGGAAACCAAGCCAAGCGCCACAAGATAAATCACCGAGGCGATGATGTAGGCCACGGTAATGCCAAGGGTTTCATACAAAACCCCACCCAACATCGGCCCCAACATGCGAGTCGTGCTGCCGGTTGTCGTATCAAAGGCGACTGCGGGGACAATGCGCTCAGGCCCCGCGGTTTCCGCCACCATGCGCCGGCGTGTGGCGAGTTCATTGGTCCAGACCAGACCGCCGATCAGGCCATTCATCCATAAATGCCAGAGCGAAAGCCAGCCCAGCGCGGAAAGCACGGCGATGGTGATGGCGCCAAGCGCAGTCAGCGCCTGGCCGGCCATGAGCAAATGTTTGCGATTTAGGCTTTCCGCGACCGCCCCCGAAAGCGCCCCCATCAGCAGCATGGGAAGTGCGCGCGCCATCAGCACCAGCGATACGGCAAAGGCAGAACGCGTCAGTTCATAGGCGTAAAGCCCGCTGACCAACATTTCCACCCAGCGCATGGAATTGGTGAGCCCGCCCGCGCCCCAAAGCTTCAGAAAGGCGCGGTCGGAAAGCAGAACACGCAGCGGCGCGGGATCAGCCATGATGCCGCGCTAGGCTACACCCCATCAATACCCGGAATCACCCAAATGCAGCAGCGGGAAGGCGCTGAAGACATGCGGCGCATTCGTCGCCAATGCGCCCGAATGGATGAAGCTTGGGTTGAGTTCACTGAATCTCGTGGCGCCCAAAAGCCCCATGGCAGTGTAGATCTCGGTTTCCATGATTTCGAGCATCCGCTGCACGCCCGCCGCGCCATCAGCGGCCAGCGCATAGCAGTAAAGCCGCCCAAGCCCGACCAGGTCAGCGCCAAGGCAAAGCGCCTTCACCACATCGGTCCCGCGCGAAAACCCGCCATCAATCCAAACCTTCGCGCGGCCACCGACGGCCTGCACCACTTCCGGCAGCACATCCATCGCCCCCCGGCCATGATCCAACTGCCGCCCGCCATGGTTCGAGACATAAACCACATCAACACCGTGTTCGCAGGCAAGCTTGGCGTCTTCGGCGGTGGCAATGCCCTTCAGGATGACAGGCAGTTTGTACTTGGCCTTGAAGCGATCCACCTGCTTCCAGGAAAGTGCCGCCTGAAATTCAATGCCCTGCACCCGCGCGCGCCAGGGCTTGGCGAAGCGGCGCGCGATATCGCGTTCGCGGCGGCTATAGACTGCGGTATCCACGGTGAAGCAGAAGGCATCATAGCCGGCCGCCACTGAACGATCCGCATAATCATCAATGAAGCTGTCATCGCCGCGCACATAAAGCTGGAAGACCTTGGGGCCTGGCGTATTGGCCGCAGTTTCCTCAAGCCCTGGCTTGGTGACGGAAGATACAATCAGCGGCACACCAAAGGTCGAAGCCCCCTGCCCTGCTGTCGCCGCGCCATTGGCGCCGAAGCTTTCCAAGCCACCCACCGGCGCCAAGGCGACGGGTAGACGGAGCTTCTTGCCGAACATCTCGGACGTTGTGTCTATGGTCGAGACATCCCGCAGCACGCGCGGGCGAAACGCGAGAGTATCCAGCGCCAGCCGATTGCGGCGCATGGTGGTTTCGGTTTCCGTCGCCCCCGTCAGGTAATCCCAGATATTGGCATCGAGCCGATTTTTCGCCGCCTTGGCGAATTCGTGCATCGTCAGGAATTTGCCATCAGTTTCACTCAACATTTTCTGTCTTCCTTAATATCAACCGGCCAAAAAATCACGCGTCCAGCGTGCGTAATCATCCTCACGGAGCGCCGCCTTGCTCAGCGCCGCATCCGCCAGCCCGGGCAGCTTCCCGGGAGGGGTGCCATCGCGCAAGGCCTTAAGTGTGGCATGCACTGCCGCCATGGCCGCAAAGCTTGGCGCATGGCCTTGAAGGGCGATGCGCACGCCATGCGCCGCGAGCTTTGCCTTATCGGCGAGCGCGGGCGGCGTGCCGCCCAGCATCAACGGCACACCATCAGCGGCGGCTTGCAGCGCGGCAAGCTGCGCCCAATCGACAACACCAGTATAGAACAGCGCATCGGCGCCAGTTTTCGCATAGGCACGGGTGCGCGCCACCGCTTCATCCAGGCTGACCAAATTCACAGCGCTGGTGCGCGCCACAATGACAAGGCCAGGGTCTTCCCGCGCACTTAACGCCGCGTGGATTTTCCCAAGCCCGGCTTCCAGGCTGAGCAATCCCGGTTCGCCAACCCCATGGGCGCGGGGCAGGTCCGTGTCTTCAATAGTGAGGGCAGCAACCCCGGCTGTTTCCAATTCCTGCACCGTGCGCATCACATTCAGCGCATTGCCGTAGCCGTGATCGGCATCCACCATCAGTGGCGGCGCCCCGGCGCGGCCGATGCGCCGCGCCGGTTCGGCAAATTCCGTCAGCGTCACCAGAATAAGGTCAGGCGCCCCCAATACGGCGATGGAGGCGATGGAACCCGCGAACATAGCGGTTTCAAAACCCAGATCGGTTGCGATTCGCGCGGCGATCGGATCATGGACCGAAGCCGGGTGCACACATGCATCCCCTGCAAGAATAGCGCGAAAGCGCGCGCGTCGCGCCGAGGTATTCATCACAGCGGCATTCCCTTCCCCTTAACGGGATCAGTGTGCAACCGCGCGCCCGGCGGGGCAACCCAGACGGTCAGGAAAGGGTGAGAGAGATCAATGAAATGATGAGCGCG
>JBILPX010000217.1:0-5767 GCA_044373565.1 Roseomonas sp. | reverse complement strand
GCCTTCCTGACCACGGAAGCCAATCAAACCGGCTTGACAGCAGAAACCCAACAAGGGCCGCGCGGACGACAAGTCCCACGCAGTTTGCAAAAAGTGGTGTGTGCTCGAGCGGAAATAGTAACGATATGCCAAACACGAGCCGCGAGATAGTTTGGAAATAACCGTTCTGAGGTCGGAGAAGTGCGGACAGCGCACCGTCACGATATGCCTCAGTATACCAAACCGTACCATCTTCAGCCCAAAGCTTGGCATCCAGGAGGATATCAGGCCGCCTCAGAAAAAAAATGATCAGCGCCACAAAGATACCGACAAATGGAACCACCCAACCTGCCGCGGGACGAAATCTATGCCATGATTTCAAGGCTAAACCCCTCATCTCAGGTGGCAAAGGCCCGAATTCCAACGCCCCGTCAAGCAATCGGCGCGGGCCACTGCGGAGCAATTTCTCTGCGAAGAACCACGGGTAGACGCTACCTGCCGTACCTGCACTACAGCGAATGATTAGCCTTTGGCAAAGCAGGACATCATGACTGTTGTCAAGGAATCGCTAGGGCCTGTTCGCGGACCTGTGCCCATTCTTTTGGACCAGTCTAATCTCAGTCTCCTCGATTTTCTGTCGTGCGGCGCCGCTTTCTGTTCCCGCAGCCAGCCGCTAAGGCGCGGCCATTTAAAGTGTCCTGCCCGTGCAGGTGAGCCCATCCGTTTGAGCGTGGCCTGGGCTAAAGGGAGCAAGGTATCAAAGCAAGTTACATGCGGCGACGTTGCCTCTGAAATCAGGTTACATTGCCAACCGCAAAATCTCCTCCAAATCCGCCGCGCCGCGCACGGGGCGGGGATTGGTCGCAATCGGCGCATCGCCCGTCCAGCGCGCGGAAAGGCCGGGGATTTCCGCTTCCGTGATCCCTTGCTGATGCAGGCGTGTCGGCAGGCCAAGCCCGGCCACGAATTCCTCAATCGCCGGCCCCGCTTCCGCGCCGCCAAAAATCGCCGCGATATCCGCCTGCCGCGCCGCATTCACCGGCGCATTCCAGCGCATCACCGCATGCAGCATGAGGCAGGAAGTGATGCCATGCGGCACGCCGCGCGCCGCCCCCAGAATATAGCCAAGCCCATGGCTAGCACCGACGAGCACACCCGCCCAGCCACCCATCACCGAAAGCCAGGCTGCTTGCTGGCACAGCGCGCGGGCGCGCAAATCCCCGGCTGCCTCCGCCACGCGCGGCAGGCCCTCCGCCAGCATCAGCATGGCTTGGCGCGATACCGCATCAGAAAAGGGCGCCGTTTCCAAAGCGCACCAGCGCTCAGCCGCGTGATCCAAAGCGCGAATGCCCGATGATAGAAAAAGCACCGCCGGCGTTTCCAATGTCGCCGCCGGGTCAAGCATAACAGCGCGCGGCACCATCCAGGGATCAAGCGCGCGATATTTCCGTCCCTCGGTCAAATCCGTATAGCCGGCATGGGGCGCGAATTCCGCGGCTGAAAGCGTGGTCGGCAAAGCAACCAAACGCGGCGCAGGTGCGGCGCCATCCCAGGCACCGGGCGATGCTCCGCGCGAAACCGCCGCGTCAATCAGCGCTGCGCGATCCGTAATGCCGCGCCAAACCGCAAGGCATGCGACCTTCGCGCCATCAATCACCGAACCGCCACCAAGCGCCACCACCAATTCGGCGCGGCTTTCGCGCAGCAGCGCCGCCAAAGCCAGCACATCTTCCACCGGGCTATGAGCGCGCATGGCAGCGGTTTCCGCGACCAGCCTTGCGCCCAAGGCATCGCGCACTGCCGCCGCGATGCGGCTACCCGCGAGTGATCTGGTGGTGACCAGCGCAATGCGTTGCGCGCCACCAACCTCGCCCGGCAACGCTTCCGCCACGGCAACATCATGATAAACCCGCGCCTGGGCCGGCCATTGATGCAGCATGGCTTCAGCCCTTTCCAGCAGTGAAGAAGCGCGAAAAATCCGGCTTGCGCTTTTCCTGGAAGGCCGCGACGGCTTCCGCCGCTTCTGGCCCGCGCAGCAGCGCGCCAAAGGCGGCAAATTCCACCTGCATATGCTCCGCAATCCGCGCGGCATCAGCGCGCCGCAGCAGCGCCTTGGTTTGCGCCATCGCGGCGGGCGGCTTGGCGGCCAGGGCGCGCGCCTTGGCTTCCGCATGGGTCAGCAAATCCGCTGCCGGCAGCACGGCATTGATGATACCCGCACGCAACGCAACCTCTGGCGCGAAGGCCTCACCCAGCATCAGCAATTCATTGGCCAGCAATTGTCCGCCACGCATCGGCACCAAAAGCGATGAACCGCCTTCCGGACACAACCCCAAATCCACAAAGGGCAGGCGGAAGATGGCGTTGTCGCCGGCATAGACCAGGTCACAATGCAAAAGCAGCGTCGTGCCAATCCCAATCGCATAACCCGCCACCGCAGCCACCACGGGCTTCGGGCATTCCGCCAGCGCCGCCAACATGTCGCGTGCGGGGGAGGGGACTTCCGCCTGCTGTTCCCCGCGCGCCCTGAAATCCGCGACATCATTGCCGGAGGTAAAACAGGCATCGCCGCCCGTGATCATCACGGCGCGGATGGCAGGTTCGGTCGCGGCCTCACGCAATGCCGTTGCCATGGCGCCATACATGGCCCGCGTCAGCGCGTTTTTCTTCTCGGGCCGGTTGAGCCGAATGGAGCGCAGGCCGGCATCATCGGTGATGTCTATCTCGGACATGGTTTTCCTCAAGGGGCGTTTGAGCCATGCTCACCCGCCGCGCGGGTATCGGCAAGCCCGCGATCCCATGGCATAAAGGCCGCGAAAACAAAGCGGAGGAAAGCCCATGTCACGCAAAGTCATGATGATCACCGGCGCGGGGCGCGGCATTGGCGCGGCCACCGCGCGCATGGCAGCCGCCCGCGGCTATGACCTATGTCTTACCTATCAGAATGATAGCGCCAGCGCCGAAGCCGTGCAGCGCGATTGCGAAGCTGCCGGCGCCAAGGTTCTGCTGCTGCAAGGTTCGGTCGAGGATGAGGCGCATGCCATCGGCGCCTTTGAAGCCGTCATGAAGCATTTTGGGCGCATTGATGTGCTGGTGAATAATGCCGGCGGCACAGGCCCGCGCGGGCGGTTGGAGACCATCACCCATGCCGGCTGGGCCAATACCATGGGCGCCAATGTCACCGGCCTTGCCATGTTCTGCCGGGAAGCGGTGAAGCGCATGTCCACCAAGCAGGGCGGCAAAGGGGGGGCGATTGTTAATGTCTCCTCCCGCGCGTCAGAACTCGGCAGCGCTGGCGAATATGTGCATTACGCGGCCAGCAAGGCAGCCGTGGATACGCTCACCATCGGCCTCGCGCGCGAAGTGGCGCAGGAAGGCATGCGGGTTAATGCGGTCAATCCGGGCCTGATTGAAACCGAAATCCATGCCCGTGGCGGCGCGCCGGATCGGCTGGCGCGGCTTGGGCCGCTGGTGCCCATGGGGCGGCCTGGCAAGCCGGAGGAAGTGGCGGAATGCATCCTGTTCCTGGCGTCCGACGCGGCTTCCTATGTTACCGCTTCTTGCATGCAAGTGGGTGGCGGGCGCTGATCCCGCACCTTTCCTTAACCGGAAAGGGATAGGATAATGTTGTCATGACGGGACGACGCTTCGACGCAATGGTGATTGGGGGCGGGCTGGTGGGCTCCGCCATTGCCTGGGGCCTCAGGCGCGAAGGGCTGTCTGTTGCGCTGCTGGATGAGGGTGACGCTGCCTATCGCGCCAGCCGCGGTAATTTCGGCCTGGTTTGGGTGCAATCCAAGGGCCTCGGCGCGCCCTGGTATCAGCGCTGGACGCGCCAATCGGCAGAAAGCTGGGCTGAATTGGCGAATGATCTGGCCAAGCAAACCGGCCAATCCCTTGGTCTGGCACAGCCGGGCGGGCTGCATCTATGCCTTTCCGATCGTGAAATGAATGAACGTGCTGAGCGCCTGGAACAGATGAAGCGCGAAGCCGGCAATTACGGTTTTGAGTATCGCATGCTGGATGCGCGGGAAGCGCGCGAAATGCTGCCCGGGCTTGGTCCCGCCGTGGTGGGTGCTTCCTTCACGCCCTATGATGGGCATGTCAGCCCGTTGGCACTACTGCGCAGCCTGCATCACGGTTTTACCGCGCTTGGCGGGGTTTATCTGCCCAATGTGAAGATCACGGGTATCGCGACGGCGCCACGGAATTTCCTGTTGGAAACCAACCTCGGCACCATCCAGGCGGAACGTGCGGTGCTGGCGGCTGGCCTCGGCAATGCAACGCTTGCGTCCCATTTCGGGTTGAAGGCGCCGGTGCGCCCGCAGCGCGGCCAGGTGCTGGTGACGGAACGCACGCGCGCAGCACTTCCCATGCCCACCACCACCATTCGCCAAACCGGTGAAGGCAGCATCATGCTGGGCGATAGCGTGGAAGAAGTGGGCTTCGATACACGCCAGACCCAACCGGTGATGGCGGAAATCGCCCATCGTGCGGCGCTTTGTTTTCCCTGGATCGGCAAGCTGAATGTGGTGCGCGCCTGGTCTGCGCTTCGCGTCATGTCGCCTGATGGGCTGCCGATTTATTATCAGTCCGAAACCTTGCCCGGCGCCTATACGGCCAATTGCCATTCCGGAGTCACGCTGGCCGCGGCGCATGGCAAATTGCTGGCCCCCATGATTGCGCGTGGCGCGCTTGATCCTTTCCTGGCGCCGTTTTCGGCTGAGCGCTTCTGATGTTTCGCACGCGCCCCGATCATCGGCCGGAAACCGTGCAGGTTTTTGTCGAAGGCCGCGCCCTGATGTTGCCGGAAGGCAGCAGTGCCGCCGCCGCTATCCTGATCGCGGGCTTGCCCGCCATTCGTGAAACGGCGATCTCCGGCAGCCAGCGCCTGCCTTGGTGCATGATGGGCGTTTGCTTTGATTGCCTGGCCGAAATTGATGGCGTGGCCAATCGGCAAGCCTGCATGGTGTCGGTCGCAGCCGGTATGCGCATCGCCCGCCAGCGCGGCGCGCGGGAGGTGCAGCGATGAACCTGGTGCCCAAGAAAGCCGCCGAGGCGCCGCGTAAATTCGATCTTGCCATTGTGGGTGCCGGGCCTGCCGGCATGGCAGCGGCGATGACGGCGCGGGAATGCGGGCTTTCCGTGCTGGTGGTGGATGAAAACGCAGCACCTGGCGGGCAGGTATTTCGCGCCGCCGAATTGGCCGGTGCCGATCCTGCGCTGGCACGCGACATGGCGCCTGGGCTTGAATTGATCGCACGGTTTCGGGCCTTGGAAATCACCTATCGTCCCAGCACCACGCTTTGGATGCTGGAACCGGATACCGGCACGCTTTCCCTCGCGCGTCAGGGTGAGACGATGGAAGTCACGGCTGAGCGCATCCTGCTGGCGACAGGTGCGCAGGAAAGGCCGGTGCCCATTCCGGGCTGGACTCTGCCTGGCGTGATGAGTGCGGGCGCCGCGCAAATCGCCCTGAAAACTGCAGGCATGGTGCCATCGGGCAAGGTGGTGCTGGCGGGGCAGGGACCGCTGATGTGGCTGCTGGCCAATCAATTCATCCGCGCGGGTGTCATGCCTGTGCTGGTGGAAACACGCACCCAGCCCATCCTGCGCACAGCACTTGAACATGGCGGGATTCTCAGCGGCTTTGGCCAGCTTGCCAAAGGCATTGGCTTGATCTTGAAGGCGCGTCAGGCCGGGATGCGGGTGATTTCAGGGGCACGGCATTTGCGCGCCGAAGGCTCGGCCCGCGTGCAGGCGCTGCGTTTCGAAGGCGGCGTTGAGC
>JBILPX010000216.1:0-5783 GCA_044373565.1 Roseomonas sp. | reverse complement strand
TGTTGTGATCGCGTTTTGGGCGCTAGAAAATGCTCTCGTGTATGTCCGCAGAGCCGAGGCGAAAGAGATATGCGGTAAAACGGCGCTTCAGCCAAGCCCCATCGCGCGCGGCAGCCAGAGCGCGATATCTGGAAACAACACCACCAAGGCCAGCGAAATAAACATCGCGAAAATCATCCAGATCACCCAGGGAATGGTTGATTCCATCGAAACACCGGCGATGCGGCAGGACACCATCAGGTTCACCGCCATGGGCGGCGTGAATTGGCCAATGGCGATCTTCATGGTCAGTATCACGCCAAACCAGGTAAGGTCCCAATGAAACGCATTGGCGATCGGGATCAGCACCGGCAGTAGGATCAGGAAGGTTGATACCCCATCCAGAAACATGCCGATGAAAATCAACACAATCATTAGCAGCGCGATGGTGCCATATTCCCCAAGGCCAAGCCCAACAATCCAGGTCGCGACGGGCTGCACAATGCCAAGCGTGCTGGTGGACCAAGCAAAGACACTGGCGAGCGCCACGACAATCAGAATAACCGCTGAAAGCTCCCCGGCTTCAACCAGCATTTCGTAAATGTCGCGCAGCGTCAGCGAACGATAGACGACGATGCCGATGAAAAGCCCATAAGTTACCGCCATGACGGCGGCTTCCGTTGGCGTGAAGGCGCCCGCGCGCATGCCGCCCAAAATCACGATTGGCGCCATTAAGCCCCAAAAGGCTTCCTTGAAGGTTTGCCAAACTTGCAGCCGTTCTTCCTGCCTCGCTTTGCCGCCGAAATCATTGATGAAGGACAGCACCAGCACCGCGCCGATAATGGAAAAACCGGCCAAAATACCAGGCAACATGCCGGCCATGAAAATGGCGGGTACGGAAACGCCAGGCACCAGTACGGCATAAACAATGAAAGCGATGGAAGGCGGAATGAGAATATCCGTGGCCGCCGCAGCGGCGACCGTACTGGCGATGAAGGGGCGCGGATAGCCATCCTTCACCATGCTGCGCGTGACCACCTGGCCCACGGCAGCGCTGGTGGCGGGGCCAGAGCCGGAAATGCCGCCAATCACCATCGCCACCAGTACCGAAACCGAAGCAAGCGCGCCGCGTCCGGCGCCAACAATAGCGGTGGCAAAGCGCACCAGACGTAAGGCTACGCCCGTGCGGTCAAACACACTGCCCACCAGCACGAACATCGGGATGGCAATCAAGGGATATTTGGCGATGCCCGCATAAACATTGGTGGGCATCGCCAGAATTGATTGATCTGCAAGCACAATGGCCAGGGCGCCTGAAAGCCCGAGCGCCACGGCAATGGGCACTCCAGCCACCAGCAAGACCAGGAAAGCGATAAAAAGGGTCGCGCCAATCATGAAAGCCTACCCATCCTGTCCGCGAGCGAGGCGGATAAAGCGGCCCAAAGCACGTAGCACAACAAAAACGGAAAGAACCGGCAACCAGGCCGTGTACCACCAATTCGGATGACCAAGGCCCGAGGATAAGACCTCAAAGCGATACTCATCATAAGCCAAGCGCCAGCCATAAATCACCAATATGCCAAAGCAGATCATGGCAAGCGCCATGGCAAGCATTTCCGCCAGGCGCTGACCGCGGGGGGAAAGTAGATCGGTGAAATAACCGATCCGGATATGCCGCCCCGCTGCGGTGGCGAGCGCCGTGCCGATCAAGGTGACCAGCACCATCAGCACCACCGAATATTCTTCAGTAAAGGCAAGCGACATGTCAGTCAGGTAGCGCACCGCCACATTGGCTGCCGTGATCAAGGCCATGATCGCCATGGTGGCGGCAAGAAGTATCCGCTCTAGCGTCAGCGGCACCTTGGTCTTGGGATCCGGGGGGGCTGCCCCCGGATCGAATTCGACAGCCATGATGGATCAGGCGATGGCGCGGGCGATAGCGGCTTCGGCCTTTTGCACCAGCGCGCTGCCCACGGTCTGCGCCCATTTGTCATAGACGGGCCGCGTGGCGCGAGCGAAAGCCTGCTTTTCAGCCGGCGTCAGTTCCGCCACTGCCACACCGCGGCGGACGCATTCTTCGATGGAAGAACGGTCGCCATCAATGCCAAGGCCTTTGCGCGCCGCCGCGATTTGCTTCAGCGCCGCTTCCCGCGCGCAGGCAATCACCAGGTCACGATCTGCCGGCGCGAAGCTTTCCATCACTGTTTTGGAGGCGACAAAAATGCAGGCATCAGCGCAGTAATTCCAGATGGAAAGATGCTTCTGTGCCAGTGTGTCCATGCGGAAGCCCAGGAACAGATTGACCGGGTTTTCCTGGCCATCCACCGCACCGGTGGAAAGGGCGGGTTGCAGATCAGCGAAGGACATTTGCACCGGATTGGCGCCCAGGCTCTGATAGATTTCGCTGAAAATCGCACCCGCCGCGAAGCGAATTTTCAGGCCGCGCAGATCCTCGGGCTTCCTGATTTCGCGCTTGCTGTTGGAGATTTCGCGAAAACCATTCTCGCCCCAGGCAACCGGCGTCACATCGCGGCTGGTCAGCGTGCCGAACAAATCGCGCCCGACCTCGCCGTTGATGATCGCGTCATAAGCGCGGTGATTGGGCATCAGGAAGGGCAGCGAAAAAATATTCATTTCGCGGATTTGTGGGGAGATATTGATGGTGGAAAACACCGCCATATCAATCACGCCCTGGCGCATCGCCACCAATTCGCGCGTCTGATCGCCGCCGACCAATTGGCTGCCCGGATAGACCTTCATATTGATCCGTCCGCCCGAGCGTTCCGTGACCAGCTCCGCCCAGGTGAAGGCACCGTCGGAGATCGGCAGCGGGCGATTGCCCACAACCGAGACCTTGTATTCGGCACGGTATTGCCCCTGGGCGCGCGAAATGCTGGGGGCGGCCAGGCCAAGCGCGCCGGCGCCCAGCAGCAGGTTACGGCGCGTCGCGCCCTGGAATGGGGTGTTCATGGCGTTCTTCTCCCTTTGGTAAAGTCCAGACTATGATCATCACTTGCCCAAGGCCAGCGCCAGAGGCAAGCGAAACATCGCGCGAACCGCCCGAAGGGCGCCGCAAAAAAAAGGAGACGCCGCATGATCCCGACTTCCAACCTGGGCGCCATGCTGCTGCAAACCGCCCGCCGCCTGCCGGACCGCCCCGGGCTGATCTGGCGCGACAGGGTCTGGAACTGGGCGGAAATCGCCGCACGAGCCTGTGCCGCCGCTGCCGGCTTGCGCGCGCGTGGCATTGGCGCTGGCGACCGCGTGCTGATCCATTCGCGCAACAACAACGCGATTTTCGAAGGCGTTTGGGCCTGCTGGCTGATTGGCGCGGTTTGGGTGCCGACGAATTTCCGCCTGAGCCCGCCGGAAGCCGCCTATCTGGCTGGGTCTTCGCGCTGCAAGGCGCAGATTTTCGACGTGGCCTTCCCCGACCATCGCGCCGCCTGCCGCGCGGAAAACCCGGCCTGCGTGCTGGATATCGCGATTGGCGATGGCGCTGGCTTTTCCTGGGAAGATTTGATCACGGAAGGCCAGGCCGCGCCCTTGACGCTGCCCGCCGATGTGGATCGCGATCATCCGGCCTGGTTCTTTTATACCTCCGGCACCACGGGCCGTCCCAAGGGCGGCATCCTGACCCATGGGCAGATGGCTTTTGTCATCAACAATCATATCGCCGATCTAATGCCGGGGCTGAATGAGCATGATGCGTCCCTGGTGGTCGCGCCGCTTTCCCATGGCGCTGGCGTGCATGCGCTATCGCAAGTGGCACGTGGCGCCGCCTCCATCCTGCTGCCCGGCGAGCGTTTTGATGTGCCGGAAGCCTGGCGATTGATTGAAGCGCATCGTGTTTCCAACATGTTCACCGTGCCAACCATCCTGAATACGCTCTGTCGTGATCCCGCGGTGGATACGCATGATCATGCGTCGCTGCGCCACGTGATTTATGCCGGCGCGCCAATGTATCGGGAGGATCAGAAATACGCGCTGAGCAAGCTCGGCCCTTGCCTGGTGCAGTATTTCGGCCTTGGCGAAGTGACCGGCAATATCACCGTGCTGCCGCCCGCCTGGCATAGCCTCACGGATGATCCCGCCATGCCGATCGGGTCCTGCGGCTATCCGCGCACGGGGATTGAGGTTGCGATTCTGGATACCGCGAACCAGCCCTTACCCGCAGGCGAAACCGGCGATATTTGCGTGCGTGGTCCTGCGGTTTTCGCTGGCTATTTCGAAAATGAAAGCGCGAATGAAAAGGCCTTTGCTGGCGGATGGTTCCATACCGGTGACCTCGGCCATTTGGATGCGCGCGGCTTTTTGTACATCACGGGTCGCGCTTCGGACATGTATATCTCTGGCGGTTCCAATGTGTATCCGCGCGAGGTGGAGGAAGCTTTGCTAACGCACCCATCCGTCGCGGAAGCCTGCGTGGTAGGTGTTGCGGATGCAAAATGGGGCGAAAGCGGGGTCGCGGTGCTGGTGGCCGAAGCCGGTGCCGTGATTGATCCGGCGGCGGTGATGGCGCATCTGGATGGCAAGCTTGGCCGCTATAAATGGCCGGCAAAAATCGTGGTGTGGGATGCGCTGCCGCGTTCTGGCTACGGCAAGGTCCCGAAGAATGAGGTGAAGCGCCTGCTGATGGAGCGCGGGCAGGCGTGAGCTTATTCAGCCGGGCGGCGGCAGGCGTTTGCCCGTTTCGGCATCGAACACATGCAGATGTTCGGTGCGCGGCGCGATTTCCAGCACCGTGGCGGAAGGCGGCGCGCCGGGCAGGCGCAAGGCCATGGTTTCACCGGAAGCAAGCTTGCCATGCACCACGCATTCCGACCCCAGCGGTTCAACCAGATCGCTGATCAGGCGAAGTGGTCCTGTCAGGCTGATATGTTCTGGGCGAATGCCGAGCGTCACTTTCTGCCTAGGCTGCGTGGCGTATTGTCCCGGCGGCAGGGCGATGATGTTGCCATCCGAAAGCGTGGCGGCCTTGGCATCTTCCGTTATGGTGGCGGGCAAGAAATTCATCGAAGGGCTGCCGATGAAGCCCGCGACATAGGTATCGGCGGGGCGTTCAAAAATCTCCATGGGGGAGGCGATTTGCGCCGCGCGACCTTCATGCATGACGACCAGCCTATCGCCCAAAGTCATCGCCTCCACCTGGTCATGCGTCACGAAAAGGCTGGTGACGCCAAGCCGGCGTTGCAGGCGCTTGATCTCCGCGCGCATGGCAACGCGCAGCTTCGCATCCAGGTTCGAAAGCGGTTCATCAAACAGGAACAGCTTGGGTTCCCGCACAATTGCGCGCCCCATGGCAACGCGCTGGCGCTGGCCCCCGGATAACTCCCGCGGGCGGCGATCAAGCAATTCGGAAAGGCCGAGCAAGTCGGCGGCCTCGCCAACACGGCGCTTGATATCGTCCTTGGAAAGGCCGCGAATGCGCAGCCCATAGGCCATATTGTCGAAGACGCGCATATGCGGATAAAGCGCGTAATTCTGAAACACCATGGCGATATCGCGCGCGGCAGGCTCAAGCGCCGTCACGTCCCGATCATCAATCAGCACCGTGCCACCCGTGCTGCGTTCCAGCCCCGCCACGATGCGCAGCAAGGTTGATTTGCCGCAGCCGGAAGCGCCGACAATGACAATCATCTCCCCATTCTGCACGACAAGATCAATGCCATGCAGCACGCGCACCGCGCCGAAATTCTTGACGATACCGGAAAGCTTGAGTTCAGCCATGGGGATTTCTCATTTCTCAGTCTCGACCAATCCCTTGACGAACCAGCGCTGCATCAGGATCACGATGGCAACGG
>JBILPX010000215.1:0-5787 GCA_044373565.1 Roseomonas sp. | reverse complement strand
CGCGACGATTTGCCTGATTCAGGGCACGACGAATGAACAGGTGACCGCGGATTACTTCCGCAGCATCAATACGCCCTTCCAGGCGGTGGTTTTTGAACGGACTGACCAGGCTGTGGCCGCGCTGCAGGCCGGGCGCTGCGATAGCTTCGGCACGGATGCATCCCAGCTTGCCGGCGTGCGATCTGCCATGCCGAAGCCAGCGGATTGGAACATCCTGCCAGAACGGTTCTCCAAGGAACCTTATGGCGCCTATCTTCGCCGTGGTGATGACCAATGGTACGATATTGTGCGTTGGTACACCTATGCGGTGATTGAAGCCGAAGAACAGGGCATCACCCAAGCCAATGCCGAAGAACGGCGCCGGACCAGCACCAACCCCAATACGCGCCGCCTGCTTGGCGTGACGCCGGAACTTGGCCAATCGCTGAAGCTTGATCCCGCCTGGGCCTACAACGTTGTTCGCGCCATCGGCAATTATGGGGAGCTTTATGAGCGTACCATGGGCGACAAAAGCCAGGTGCAATTACCGCGCGGCCCAAACCATCTTTGGACCACGCCGGGTGGCTTGATGTACGCTTTGCCGCTGCGCTGAGTTTTTTATCCAAACACTTCATGGCGTGACCCGTGACAATGGGTCACGCCATTTTTGTTTTGGGTGCTGTCGCGTATCCGGCGTTACTTCACAATCGCCACGCGCAGCGCATTGGTCGTCCCCGGTGTCCCAAAAGGCACCCCGGCGGTCACCACCACCTCATCCCCGCTTTTGGCGAAGCCTTCATGCTGTGCGGCGCGCGTCGCGCGCGCGACCATTTCCGTCATGGAATGGATTTCATTCACTTCCAGCGGATGCACGCCCCAGATCAGCGCCATGCGGCGTGCCACGGTGGCGCTGGTGGTCAGCCCCAGAATTGGGCAATGCGGCCTTTCGCGAGCAACCCGCAAAGTAGTGGACCCGGTGGAGCTGAAGGTCGCAATCACCTCGGCCTCGATCGTCTCGGCTACTTGGCGCGCGGCAGTGGCGATGGCGCCGGCGCTGGAATGCTCGGGCGGCGGGCGCGCGGCATCCGTCAGGCGGCGCCAGTCTGTGTCCTGTTCCACCCGCGCTACGATGCGGTCCATCATATTCACCGCTTCATAGGGGTATTGCCCGGCGGCGGTCTCAGCCGAGAGCATCACCGCATCCGCGCCATCAAATACCGCCGTGCCAACATCGGAAACCTCGGCGCGGGTTGGGCTTGGTGCCGTGATCATGCTTTCAAGCATTTGGGTTGCCACCACAACAGGTTTGCCAAGCGCGCGGGCGGCGCGCACGATGCGTTTCTGCGCGAGCGGTACTTCCTCGGGCGGCAATTCCACGCCCAAATCGCCGCGCGCGACCATGACGCAATCGGTCAGCGCCATGATGGCGTCCAGATTTTCGAGCGCCTGGGGCTTTTCCATTTTCACCATGATCCAGGCCCGCCCGGCGGCGATTTCCTTGGCCTCAGCCACATCTTCCGGGCGCTGCACGAAAGATAGCCCGATATATTCCACGCCCTGATCAAGCACGAAGGCGAGGTCCGCGCGGTCCTTTTCCGTGAGCGCCGGGATGGGCAGCGCCACATCGGGCACATTCACGCCTTTCCGGTCTGACAGCGGGCCGCCCACCACCACCTGGGTTTCCAGGTGATCCGGGCGCTTATGCGTCACGCGCAAGCGCAGTTTGCCATCATCCAGCAGTAGGGAAGTGCCGATTTCGGCGGCGCTGATGATTTCCGGATGGGGCAGGTTCACGCGGCGAACATCGCCGGGGGTGGGGTTCAAATCCAGCCGAAAGCTCTGACCGGTTTGCAATTGCACCCGCCCAGCCTGAAAGCGCCCAACACGGAGTTTCGGCCCCTGCACATCGGCCAGGATCCCGATGGGCCGGCCCACCTTGGCTTCCACGGCGCGGATAGTGGCGATGCGGGCGGCGTGATCCTCATGGCTGCCATGGGAAAAGTTAAGGCGGAAGATGTCGGCCCCGGCGCGGTGGAGCTTTTCGATCATCTCCGCGCTGCTGCTGGCGGGGCCGAGGGTTGCGATGATTTTGGTGCGGCGCCGGCGGCGCAGAACGGGGCGGGCCACCATGCGGGGCGCTCCTATCATTGGTTCAGAATGCGGTGGGGTGGGCGCCAGATCAGGCCGCAGGCTTTCGGGCGGTAAGTTCAAAGCCTTGGCGATGTCCGGAACACGATCCTCAGGAATACGCTTCCATTGGGAAACGGCGGCGGTGGAAATGCCCAAGGCGGCGGCAATCTGCTTCACGGTGCCGCGCCGGGCGAGAAGGGCTTCAAGGTTTGGGTCGCGCATGGCGGTATCTTAGCAAAATTAAGTTAAAATACCACCAAAACCCACATGACTTAATTTTTAAAAGTTAAGCTATCAGCAAGGCCCGAAAATCATTCACATTGGTCAGCGTAGGCCCCGTCACCACCAGATCGCCCAGCGTCTGAAACAGGCGGTAACTGTCATGCCCGGCCAGTAGCGCGCGGGGATCAAGCCCGGCGGCGCGGGCACGGGCCAGGGTATCGGGGGTGGCGATGGCGCCGGCATTATCCTCTGACCCATCAATGCCATCCGTGTCGCCCATCAGCGCCCAGATGCCCGGCGCCCCGGCCAAAGCAAGCGCGCAGCCGAGCAAGCATTCCCCATTCCGTCCGCCAAGGCCTGGCTTGGGGTTGCGGAGGGTGACCGTGGTCTCACCGCCTGAAAGCAGAATGGCCGGCGCAGGTAATGGGTGGCCATGGGTCGCGGCGGAACGGGCAATGCCGGCGAGCGCTATGCCCAATTCCCGCGCCTCACCTTCCAAAGCATCGCCCAGAATCAGCGGCGTCAGGCCCAGCCCGCGCGCGGCAGAGGCGGCAGCTTGCAGCGCCATGGCGGGGGTCGCGATGAAGCGGTAATCCGGCGTCCCAAGCCTAGGATCGCCGGGTTTCGGGCTTTCCTCGGCGCCCGCGGCAAGATGCGCCATCACGGCTGCCGGCAACTGCATCCCGTAATGTGCCACCAGGGCACGTGCATCGGCGAAGCTGGACGGGTCCGGCACGGTGGGGCCGGAGGCGATCACACTTGGGTCATCCCCCGGGACATCGGAAATCGCCAGCGTCACCACCCGCGCCGGATGCGCCGCTGCCGCCAACCGCCCGCCGGAAAAGGCAGAAAGATGCCGGCGGATGCAGTTCATTTCATGGATCGTGGCGCCGGAAGCCAGCAGCGCCTTATTCACCGCAATCAGTTCCTCCAGCGTCAGGCCGGGGGCGGGCAGCGTCGTCAGCGAAGACCCCCCGCCCGAGACCAGAAATAGCACCAGATCATCCGCGCCCGCACCGCGCGCCACTTCCAGCAATTCCGTTGCTGCCTGGGCGCCGGCGGCATCGGGTACGGGGTGGGAGGCTTCAAGCACCCTGATCCGCCGCGTGGGGTAGCCATGGGCATAGCGGGTCACTACCAGGCCCTCAATCGGGGCGTCGGGCCAAGCCGCCTCCACCGCCGCGGCCATGACGGCGGCGGATTTCCCGGCGCCCAGCACAATCACGCGCCCGTTTGGGCGTTCCGGCAAATGCCGCGCCAGCACCTCGCGCGGATCGGCGCTGGCAATGGCGGCTTCGAACACTTGGTGGAGTGCGGCGCGGGCGGATGCATCGGTGAAGGCCATGGCAAGTATTCCCTTTCTGGTTCATGTCCGCGTCGCATCCGCGCCTTGGACATAAACCAAACCTTGGTTTGATCGCATTTTCCGAGTCGCCAAGCGAAGCCGCTTGGCTTGAAAATGCTCAGGCGAGTATGGCGAAGTCGCGCCAGATGGGCCATCTATAGCCGCATGATTCAGGAGGCCCCGATGCCCGAATTCGACAAAGCAACCCAAACAGAATTGGAAGCCGCCGCTTTCCGCCGGCTGGTGGAACATCTGCGCGGACGAAATGATGTGCAGAATATAGACATGATGAATCTGGCGGGCTTCTGCCGGAATTGCCTGAGCAAATGGTATCGCGCCGCAGCCGAGGAAAAGGGCCTGCCGCTGACGGACCCCGAAGCGCGGGAGATCATCTACGGCATGCCATACAAGGAATGGCAGGCTCAGCACCAAAAGGAAGCGTCGCCTGAGCAAAAGGCGAAATTCGCGGCTTCCGGGCAGGGACAACATTGATGGCCGGCTCCCCTAAAGCTAAAGCGTCTGGCTTGCATACCGAGGAACGCAGAATGGCTCAGGCCCCCAGCACGCAAGAAAATACCGAAGTCGGCGGGATTGCCGGCGAAAGGCTGCGGTCCATCGTGGAGCGCATTGAACGCCTGGAAGAAGAGAAAAAGGCGCTGTCCAGCGACATTAAGGACATTTTCGCGGAAGCGAAATCAGCCGGGTTTGATGTGAAGGTGCTGCGCGCCGTGATCCGGCTCCGCAAGCAGGAACCGGCGGAAGTGGAAGAACAGGAAACGCTGCTTGATCTCTATCGCCGCGCGCTGGGGATGTGATGCAATGACGGGCAGTTACCGCGCATCCGCGCGGCGCTGCCCCGAAGCGTTACGGCTCCGCACATAGTAATCCGTGCCCGTGCCGGGATTGTTGATGTAGAATTCATCACGCGGGAAAACATCGGTGAGCGGCGCTTCTTCGCGCTTCTGCCCCGGCAGCCATTGCAAAGGCGTGCCAGCAAATAGGCTGGCCCAATCGCTGAAATCCTTGTTGCCCGCGCGCAAATGCGCCAGATGCTCGGGCTTGGCGAATTCCGCTGCGAGCCTTGCCTGGTCAAAGGGGATCGGATCATTCGACCCGATCATGACGCCTGCTGGCATCAGCAGCAGCGCATGGGGGAAGACCGCGGCGAAGGTCTCAACTGCGCGCTGCGTCGGCACCCATTGGATATACATCCCACCAGGTGCCAGACGCCGGCGCGCCTGTTCAATGAATTCGGCGCTATACAGCAGGCCGGAATGTGAGCCCTGCGGCAGAATCGCATCGGCTTCAATGATGTCGTAAAGTGTTTCTTCCTTCGCCAGCGTCCGTCGGCCGTCGCCATATTCCATATCCCAGCGCTGATCCTTGAACATGCGCGCGATGGGGCCATCCGGGTAATGCCGCCCAATTTCCTCAAGCGCCGTCAGCACCGGTGCCACCAATTCAATGGCGCGAATCTGGCTTTCCGGGCGAATGCCCGCCGCCCAGGGCGTGCCGCCACTCCCGACCCCAATCACCAGCACATTCTTCGGATTGGGGTGCATCAGCGGCCCAACCGCGCCCAGGAATTGGTGGATCGACAGGAAGGGAATGCGCCCCTGGCTGAAGCCCTGGATGAAGAAGGGTCCTTCCGCCACACCATCCGAAGCTTTGCTATCCCGGAAAAACGCGATGCCCGAGCGATCTTCTGCCCAGGCGACCATATGGCCCGGCCCTTCCGCATGCATGCGTGACCAAAGCATAGCATTGCCCGGCATGAACAAAAGCGCGAGGGCAGAGGCCAGAGCCAACCCCGCTTCTACCGGCCTGCGCCAGCCGCCATGCCAAAGCCAACCCAGCAGCAGCAAAAGTGAAAGCGCGGCGAGCAGCTTGAGCGTGCCGGCTGTGCCCAGGAAATGCAGCGTTATCAGGCCAGTGAAAATGGACCCCGCCGCATTGCCGGCGATATTGGCCAATTGCACCCAACCAACCCGTGTGCCGACACTCGCCAAATCCTGCTGCACCGCGCGCTGCACAAAGGCGAAAGTCATACCGATCAGGAAGGAGGGCGGGCCCACCACGACCACGGCCAAGAAGATCATCATCGCCAGCGC
>JBILPX010000214.1:0-5801 GCA_044373565.1 Roseomonas sp. | reverse complement strand
TGCCTCACATAATGCCTGGCCAATGCCTTGCAGCGCACCGCCCACCACCTGACCTTCCACGATCAAGGGGTTCACCACGCGCCCGGCATCATTGCTGGAAACATAAAGCGGAATGGCAACCTCGCCCGTATCGAGATCAATTTCCACTTCCGCGATATGGCAGCCATTGGGCCAGGTAGGGCCGGAGACAGAGCTGGTAGAATCAATGAAAATGCGGCCTTCCGGCTGCTTCGCCGCCAAGTCGAAAAGCCCGATGCGCCGATCCGTGCCCGCCACCTGGAAGGCACCGGCCAGATATTCCAGATCAACCGGTGCGACTTCCAAAGCATCAGCGGCAAGATCACGCGCCTTGTCCACAGTTTTATCGGCGGCGACCTTCACTGCCGATCCTGCGGTGAACAGCGAACGCGACCCCGCGCTGCCAAAGCCGCTGCCGCGATCAGAATCACCCATGACAATTTTGATACTGTCCAGTTCAACGCCAAAAACATCCACGGCAAGCTGCGCATAGCTGGTGGCAATGCCCTGACCCATGGCTTGTGTGGTGGCGTAGATCTCGATTTCGCGATTGGCCTTTACTGCGACGGTCACGCGTTCTTCAAACACATTCCCGCCCGTCCATTCCAGGAAGGTCGCTATGCCGCGCCCGCGCAGCTTGCCCGCCTTGGCCGATTGCGCGGCGCGTGCGGCGAAACCCTGCCAATCCGCGGCGACCAGGGCCTGGTCCATAATTTTTTCAAAACTACCGCTATCATAGCTTTGCCCCATGGCGTTCTTGTAGGGCATTTGCTCTGGCCGGATCATGTTGCGCCGACGAAGCTCCGCAGGATCAAGCCCAAGCTTGCGCGCCGCCGCATCCATCAAACGTTCTATGATGTAAATCGCCTCAGGCCGGCCGGCGCCGCGATAAGGGCCGGTGGGTGCGGTATTGGTCAGCACAGCGGTGAATTGGAAATCAATATTCGTGATGTCGTAAATGCTGGTCGAAACCCAAGGCCCGATCAGCAATTGAATGGCAACCCCGGAATTGCGCGTATAGCCGCCCATATTGGCCAGCGTCCGCACGCGAAGGCCGAGCACCTTGCCATCGGCATCCAGCGCCAATTCCACCTTGCTATCTGTATCGCGGCCATGCAGTGCCGCGAGGAAATCCTCCATCCGTTCCGCGGCCCAGCGCACCGGGCGGCCCAGGCGCTGCGCTGCAAAGGCCACCACGGCATCTTCGGCATAAAGCCCGGTTTTCATGCCAAAGCCGCCGCCAACATCGCCCACCAGCACGCGCACGCGATCGGTCGGGATATCCAGCACTTCCTTGCAAAGCTGATCACGAAAGCCTGATGGCATTTGCGTGCTCATGCGGATGGTGAAGCGATCACTCGCGCCATCATATTCGGCCAGCACCACGCGCGGTTCCATGGACACCGGGGCAAGGCGCTGGTTCACCAGATCGAGTGCCACAACATGCGCTGCCTTCGCGAAGGCAGCTTCCACCACCGCCTGATCGCCGTAGCGCGTTTCGGCGACGATGTTGTTGCCGGCAGCGGGCCAAAGCTGCGGCGCGCCGGGGGCGATAGCGTCGCGCAGCCCAGTCACGGCGGGCAATTCTTCGTAATCCACCATCACGGCTTCGGCTGCGTCACGCGCCGCGGCGGCGCTTTCGGCGATGATGGCGGCGACGGGTTCGCCCACAAAACGCACCAGCCCCTGCGCCAAGATCGGCCGCGGCGGCGCGGCCAGGTCTGACCCATCCGGGCGCTTGAAGGGCAAAGCGACGCCAAGGGATTTCAGCCCAGCCGCCGCCACATCTTCCCCTGTCAGGATCGCGACCACACCCGGCATGGCAAGCGCGGCGCTGGTATCAATCGAGGCAATGCGCGCATGGGCATGGGGGGAGCGCAAGAACACCAGATGCGCCTGGCCCGTCAGCGCCTCGTCATTGGTGAAGCGGCCAGCGCCGGCCAAAAGTGGCCCATCTTCCAGCCGCCGCACCGCTTGGCCGCTCCCGAAGCGGCCCACCGTGTCATTCATGCCATCCATGGCTCTGCACCTATTTGTCCCGGCGGGCGGATTTGCCACTGCCTTTTCAAGGGTTTCATCTGCGACGGAAATCCCGGCGCATCAAGTCTCCCGCGCACGCAGCATGATGAAGATTATGCAGCAGATCAGCACCGCAACAACAAAGGTCATCAGCGCCGCCCCTATCCCGCCGATGCTGGCGGCCACACCGGATGCCGCCTGCATGATCGCGGCACCGCCGAAAAAGGCGACATTCATGGCCGAAAGCGCCCGGCCCACACGCTCCGGCGGAGTGGCTGCGCGCACCAGGGCGAAGCAGATCACCTGGGTTGAGATCAACAGCCCAAACAGCGCCAGCAGCACCGCATCGGCGGCCACCGGCCAGGAAAGCGCGCCGCCAAGCACCATGAGGGCAATGGCCGCCACCGCGCCGATATGCCCGCCCACCAGGATACCGCCGCGATGTTGCTGATATCGCCGTTCCAGAATGCCGGCGAGCAAAGGCCCGATGATCAGAGCAATAGTGCACACCAGCAGCACATGCCCGGCTTCCAAGCGCGACAGGCCCCTTTCTTCCATCAACCAGGGGCCGCCCCATAAACCGCGCACACCAAGGACAATGGCGAAGGAAGTCCAGGCCATGACAATCGGCGCGCGCAATTCGCGCGAAAAGCCAAGCCGGATCACATCGCGCGCATCTTCTTTCAGGCTGCGGCGCTTTGTGACATCCGGCGGCGTTTCGCGCACCACGAAAGCGACCGATAGCGCGGCAAACACTGCAAGCCCCGCACAGGCAAGGAAGCCCGTGCGCCAGCCGCTATATTCCACCAGAAAGGCCAGCGGGCTTGCCGAAATTACCATGCCAGTATTGCCAACGGCCTGAATAATCCCACCCCAAAGCCCGAAGCGCTGCGCCGGCATATTCTTGGCGGCATAGGTGACAGGGCACATCAGCATCCCCGAACAGCCAATCCCCAGGATCATTTGCGCCACCAGCATGGACCAGGCGCTATCCGCATAAGCACCCAGCACCGCCCCAATCGCGGCAATGGTCAGCAGGCAAAGCGCAGTGGGCTTCACGCCCCAACGGTCCAGCGCGACACCCACTGGCAGCATGGCAAGCGCAAAGGTTGCGGGGAAGGCGCCGGTCAGCGCGGCAAGCCCATCGGCGGTGACGCCCAAATCACGTTGCAGCACATCGGCGGCAATCGCAGGCAGGGTGCGCACCGCATTCGAAAATACATGCCCCATCGTCAAGGCAATGATGGAAAGGGATATCAGGTTCATGGGGTGCGCGCGATCATCAATTCCGGAACATCTTGCCTGGGTTCATAATGCCTTTGGGGTCCAGCGTTGCCTTCAGTGCGCGCATGACCGAAAGCGCCCCATCCCCATGTTCCTGTTCCAGGAATTCGCGCTTGCCAAGGCCAATGCCATGTTCCCCGGAACAAGTGCCGCCAAATGCCAAGCCTTGTGCGACAATTTCACGGTCCAAAGCCCAGGCCTTTTCCAAAGCTTCCTGGTCATTATCCGGAAACAGGATCAGGCAATGGAAATTGCCATCGCCGACATGGCCGACGATGCAGCTTGTCAGTCCCGATGCTTCGGCGGTTTCCTTCGCCTTCACCACCGCTTCTGTCAGCCGAGAGATGGGCACGCAGACATCCGTAGTAATGCCGCGATGGCCAGGCTTGAGTGCCACCGCCGCCCAATAGGCATCATGCCGCGCCTTCCATAGCCGATTGCGCGCCTCAGGATCCGTTGCTGCTTCAAAACTGGTAGCGCCGAAATCCCGCGCGACGGCTTCCACCGTTTCCGCCTGCTCCACCACGCTGGCGGGCGAGCCATGAAATTCCAGAAATAGCGTGGTGGTCGCGGCAAAACCTTCCAGCTTTGAATAGCGGATGCAGGCTTCCATCTGATCCTCATCCAGCAATTCAATGCGCGCCACGGGAATGCCACTTTGCATCACGGTGCTGACGGCCTCCACTGCCGGCGCGAGGCTTGGGAATTGGCAGACGGCGGCGCTGATGCCCTCAGGAATGCCATGCAGACGCAGGCGGATTTTGGTGATAACACCAAGCGTGCCTTCAGACCCAATGAATAGCCGCGTCAGATCATAGCCATTGGCGGCCTTGCGCGTACGCCCGCCGGTTTGAATGACGCGCCCATCCGCCAGCACTACTTCAAGCCCCAAAACATTTTCGCGAATGGTGCCATAGCGCACCGCATTGGTGCCGGAAGCGCGCGTGGCGCACATGCCGCCAATGGTGCAATGGCTGCCGGGATCAACCGGGAAGAATAGCCCCTCGGCGCGCAGAAAATCATTCAAGGCTTGCCGCGTGACACCGGGTTCAATCAGGCAATCCATATCCTCAGTGTTCAATTCCAACACCGCCGTCATTTGCGAAAGATCGAGCGATATGCCGCCACGCACCGGATTGACATGGCCTTCCAAGGAAGTCCCGGCGCCGAAGGGCACCACCGGCACACCATGCTGATGGCACAGCACCATGATGCGGCTGACCTCATCCGTAGTTTGCACGAAGGCGACCGCATCGGGCAGCGTCGGCGGCGTGGTGTCCTCACCCCGGCTATGCTGTTCACGCATGGCCTGGGCGGTGCTGAGCCTTTCACCCAGGAAGCCGCGGATGCTGGCGATGACCTGTTCTATGGCGGGGGCGCTGGCATTCATGGTGTTTCCTCATGCCGGCGCCGAAAGGCTGGCGGCGGGCTGCGCCCTTTTTGCCGCTTGCGGGGCGGCGCGTCCAGCGGGGGCATCTTTCGGCCCAGGCGGTTCTGGCCTAGCCTTCCGCCATTAACGTCCCCAAGGAGGAAACAGGGCAATGCCGAATAAGGTCAAACAGATGTGGAAGGCCGGCCAGGCCGTGGCCAATGGGTGGCTTGCCATCCCCAATGCCTTTTCGGCGGAAATGTTCGCCCAATCGGGGTGGGATAGCATAACCGTGGATATGCAGCATGGCGTGCAGGATTACCTTTCCTGCGTGGCCTGCTTTCAGGGCATGCACCCGCATCCCGTGACCCCCATGGTGCGCGTGCCGTGGAATGAACCTGGCATCATCGGCAAGGTGTTGGATGCCGGCGCCTATGGCGTGATCTGCCCCATGGTAAATACGCCGGAAGAAGCCCGCGCTTTAGTGCAATATTGCAAATACCCGCCGCACGGGACGCGTTCCAACGGCCCGATCCGCGCCGGGCTTTATGGCGAAGGCGTTTCCTATCAAAAGACCGCGAATGACGAAATCCTCGTCATTCCCATGATCGAAACCAAGCAGGCCATTGAGAATATCGGCGCCATTCTGGATGTGCCGGGGATTGATGGCATTTATGTCGGGCCTTCGGATCTTTCCTTCTCCTACGGGATGGAGCCGAAGCTGGATGTGGAAGACCCCTTCATCCTGGGCATTTATGAAAAGCTGCTGGCGGAATGCGGCAAGCGCGGCGTCTCCGCCGGGCTGCATTGCGGGTCTTCCGCCTATGCCAAGCGTATGATCAAAATGGGCTACAAGCTGGTGACCGTCGCCAATGAAGTCGCCATCATGGTCAATGCCGCCAAGGCCATTGTGAAAGACATCAAATCCGCCTGAACCATGGAACGTAGCAGCTTGCGCTACTTCTACCCCCTGAGCGTTCGCTATAATGAAGTGGACGCTCAGGGCATTGTCTTCAACGCGCATTACCTGACCTGGTATGATATGGCGGTATCCGCCTATATCCGTGCTGCCGGCTGGGATAATCGCGCTGAGATCAAGGCAAGTGGCGCG
>JBILPX010000233.1:0-5401 GCA_044373565.1 Roseomonas sp. | reverse complement strand
GCGGCATAGCCCGCGGCACTATCGGCAATGGCGGTCAGCGCACCGCCATGCACAAAACCATGCTGCTGCGAAAGTTCTGGCTTCGGCGTAAGGCTGATTTCCACCTGCCCCGGGGCAATGCGCGTGATGCTGGCGCCAAAAAGTTGCATCAGCCCCTGCTTCGCGAAACTCCCGCGCAGGCGCGCTTCCATGGCGGCGACGTCAGTCACGTGCCAGCCCTATTCCACCTCAAGATTCGCGTAGATGTTTTGGATGTCATCATGATCATCCAGAAGATCGAGCAGCTTCATCACATCCTTGGCGCGTTCTTCGTCAAGCTTGATGTCATTGGTTGACCACCATTCAAGCTTGGCCGCTTCCGCAGTGCTGAAGCGCGCTTCCAAAGCATCACGCACCGCGGCGAAATCCTCAACACTGGTGGAGATTTCATGGCCGTCTTCGGTGCTTTCCACATCCTCGGCGCCGGCTTCAATCGCGGCTTCCAGCATGGCATCGGCTGAGGCAACATCAGGCTTGTAGCGCAGCACGCCCTTACGTTCGAATTGGAAGGCAACCGAATTCGTCTCCCCCAACGCACCACCATTCTTGGCGAACATCGAACGCAAATCACCACCGGTGCGGTTGCGATTATCGGTCAGCGCTTCGGCAATAATGGCAACGCCATGCGCGCCATAGCCTTCATAGCGGACTTCTTCGTAATCCTCGCCCTGACCGGCGGTGACAGCGCGCTTGATGGCGCGGTCAATCGTATCGCGCGTCATATTCGCGGTCAGCGCGGCTTTCACAGCAGCACGCAGCCGCGGATTGGCCGCCGGATCTGGCATGCCGATTTTGGCCGAGACACTGATTTCACGAATAAGCTTGCCAAAGGCCTGCGCCTTCTTCGCGCCCTGGGCCGCCTTGCGGTGCATGATGTTTTTCGCGTGGGAATGGCCGGCCATTGCCGTAACTCTCATTCATAAAAGGGGGAACCCAGCGCGGTTTATAGACATCAAAAGGTACAACGCCAAGCGCGGGCTGTCGCCCCGCCAAAGCACCCTACTGCGGCTAAGTCATGCGTGAATAATCAGTTCAGCCCACGCGTAAACTTTTATCGAATGACGAAGGGTCGCTCAGAGCTTGATATCCCAAAACAGGGCGCTGTGGTCTGAAGCCCCGTCCGCCAAATCATAGACCTTTCTTTTGGGGTCATATTTACCCTTTTTGGCGGGCTGTCCGGAATGATCAAGCACAGGGAGCGCCTTGCTACGCGCGGCCAGCGCCCGTGATGCCAAAATATAGTCCAGTTGTTGTCGGGCACCCTTGTAGATGTAGGTCCAGCGATCATCCTCCGGCAGGCGGTTGACAACATTTTCTGCCGCGATTCGTTTTTCTATCCAGGTGACGGGCGTCTCATTAGGCAAGGCGTTAAAGTCCCCACATATGACCCAATTCGCTCTCTCGGGTTTCGGAAAGCTGGCCTTGATGATATCGATGATAGCCTTGCTTTGTGGTTCACGCCTTCCTGTGCCATCGGGGTCAGAGATACGTGATGTCAGGTGGTTGTTGAATATGCTCAATTCTTTGCCATTCACATCAAAGGTCACCCCTAGACAGTCCCGGGAGAAGGTCTTTTTGCGCCGGTCGGCAGTGCCTTCGGGCAAGAATTGGTGGGTCGTGATCTTCAGAATGGGCCATCGTGAAAGAAAGCCAACATCAATCTGGCGCTGGTCGTTTCCGTCAACGACAAGATAATACGGATAAGCGTCCTTGCCGAGGTATTTACGGTTGAACTGAAATAGGGCTTCCTGGCTTTCGACCTCCTGCACAGCAAGGATATCCGGCGCATTATCGAGGATGATGCGTGCTGTTTCCTTGCGAAGAGATTTTGAGATCGGGCCAAATTCATCAATCGTCATGCCAAGCATATTGATATGCCCACCCTGCTCAACGAAGCGATCCGGATTTACTGGCTTCGGCTGCTTGCTGCCGCGCTCCTTATCCAGGATCTTGTAGCGCAAAAACAGGTTTTCCAGATTGAAGGTGCCAATACGAAGCTCAACCATTTTTCGGGCTCCCTTGTTCCGTGAAGAACTTAACTTATAGCGATGAACTGATAAGTCCAGAAATAATTATCTGATATTATTCATAACATTGTGAAAATTAGATGACAAAAAAGAACGTCTACCCTCACCACTTCCCCGGAACAATGTGGGGGTGCCTCAATCGAGAGCGCGGGCGCCCCTTAACGTTATCTCATTGAGGCAGCGTTGCTTCCAACCCACCCCCGATGCGCAAGGGCGCGACACGGCGCGCAAGCCCCGTTGCGTCATCCGTTTCAACAAAAAGCCCGCTGATCGTGGCTTCATTCTCAGCCGGTGCAAGCCGCTCCGCCGGCACCTTGCGCCAGAAGCGGATGGAAGCGCCGGCCTTTTGCATCCCGATCACGCTATCATAATCGCCGCACATGCCTGCATCAGTCTGAAACGCGGTGCCGCCGGGCAGGATGCGATGATCGGCAGTTGGCACATGAGTATGGGTGCCGATCACAAGGCTCACACGGCCATCGAAACTATGGCCCATGGCCTGTTTTTCCGATGAAGCCTCCGCATGGAAATCAATGATGATGGCCTGCACCGTGCCCTGAGGCCCCAGCCTATGCTGCACCAATTCCGCCTGAATCGCGCGGAAGGGATCATCCAAAGGTTCCATGAACAACCGCCCCATGGCCTGCAACACCAAGGCGCGCCGGCCATCGGCCAGCACCGCCACCACCGCGCCCTTGCCGGGCGTGCCGGGCGGGTAATTGAGCGGGCGGATCAGGCGCGGTTCGCCCTCAATATAAGGGATGATTTCCTTGCGATCCCAGGCGTGATTGCCAAGCGTCAGAACATCAGCGCCGGCCACGAAAAGCGCGCGCGCCATCTCCGGCGCCAGGCCAAACCCGTGGGAGGCGTTTTCCGCGTTCACCACCACAAGATCAAGCCGGAGCTTTTCGCGCAGCCCCGGCAAGCTTGCGGTAACCGCATCACGCCCGGCGCGGCCGACAATATCGCCAAGGAAAAGCAGCCTCACGCAGGGTCTCCACAAACAATGACGCCATCTTCGGTGGCGATCAGGGGCAGGCGCATATCCTGCGGTCCCGCCGGCACTTCGGGCATTTCCTGCCCGGCATAGGCGATGCCGATGGCTTTTGCACCCGGCAGCGCCGCCAGCGTGCGGTCATAATAGCCCCCGCCATAGCCAAGGCGCCGCCCGGCGCGGTCAAAGGCCAAAAGCGGCACGAGCACCAGATCAGGGCGCAGTTCTTCGCCAGCAACAGGTTCCGATGTGCCCATGGGGCCAGGGCGCAAAGCCGCGCCGGGCACCCAGGCGCGAAAGGCAAGGGGCTGGCCGCGCGGCGGCGTGACCGGCAAGGCCATAGCTTGGCCACGTGAAGCCAAGGCCAGCATCAAAGGGCGCGGGTCCATCTCATCCCCCATCGGCCAATAACCGGCGATGATGGCGCCCTTGGGCGGAGCGTGCTCAGCCAGCATGGCTTCCGCCAAACGCGCCGGCGCCTCAATATTTGCGAGTGTCGCGCGCTTTGCCCGCGCAAGCTTGCGTGCCGCGGCCTTAGCTGCCTGCAAAACAACATCCGATGCGGCGGCTTGGGCCTCGGTCACGCAGGGTTCCTGATGGCAAAAAGGGTGCGGAGCCACCATGGCCGCTGGCCTATCATCCTCCCAAGGCCTGCGTTTGCAGGTGGGCACCAGATACCCGAACCACGATTCGGACAGAGCCAGTTCCCGGAGGATGTGCATTGGCCCCGGGGATGAATTGCCTGGCGCACCTGGCAGCCCCGCAGCTTCTAGTTAGGCTTCCTCAAGCCGCGCGGCAATGGCCTCAAGCTTTTCAGCAAACCGCACCAAGCCATCAACCAGCGCAGGATCGGGCGCGGGGGCTTCGGCGGCAACGGCGCCGCCGGCCTTCAGCGCGTCATTTTCGGCCTTCAGATCGACGGCTTCATCGGCCAATTGCAGCGCAGCAAGCAGCAGCATGCGCGTTTCGCCAAATTGGATGCCCATCCCCTTAAGCGCAGAAATGCGCTTATCAACCTCAGCCGCCATATTGGTCAGGTGCTTTTCCTGGCCATCCTGACATGCAACAGGATGGACATAGCCGCCAATGCGAACCGTTACCTGCGCCATCAGCCCTGATCCTCCAGGTTGGCGCGCAGCCGCGCGATGGTGGTGTCCAAACGGGTGGCGAGGGCGGCCACGGCGGCCTTTGGTACCATATCGCCTTCAATCGGCGGGGTGGCAGCTCGGCGGGCCTCCACGGCATGGGCAAGACGATCCAAAGCTGCTTGCAGCCGCATCATCGCAGACCCAATCGTATCGGATTGACCTTCGCTCATGCTTCTCCAGACGCCTTGGCGCCACAGGACCTAAGGGCTATGCGGTTATGAAATCTTTGGCATGCAAGGACCTTTGGGTCAATGGTAAAGGCGTTTCTTAAGCTTCCCGCCGTGGTGGTGCATGGGCGCGCGCAGGCCGAATGGGCGCTGCGGGTCGCGGCCGGGCGGCCCTTGCTGCTGCTGTCTGCTCCTGGGGCGGCGCTGAATGTGGGGCCGGGCTGGTTCAGAGGCGTTTTGGAACAGGCCGCCGCCGCCCATCCCGGTGCGCCCTTTACCGTCGCGCTGGATTGCGCCGCCGCCCCTGGGGCCGCGCTGGCGGCTTTGCGCGCTGGCTTCAGGCTGGTGATTTTCGACCTGGGGCACCCTTCAGCGCCCAGCGTGCTGGGCGCCGCCCAGGAAGCGGGGGCTGAGGTTCTGGGCACCAGACCGGCAGCGCTGGACCTGGGCACGCTCGACCCGCGCCGGCGGGATGATGAGAGGCGCATTTCGGCGCTTTTCGCCACAGTGCCGCCACAGGATGCGCCGACATAGCGCACCCGTGACAGGAAATGCCGGCTGCGCTATCGCCGTATTCGCCCTTCGAGCAAAGAAAAAGGAACCCAAGATGAAGCTGACGCGCCGCGTGAAGGAAATCCTCTCCTGGTATGAAAGCGATACACCAGGCACCAAGGCGAATCTCGCCCGCATTCTGATGGAAGGGAAGCTTGGTGGCACGGGGCGTATGGTGATCCTGCCGGTGGACCAGGGCTTTGAACACGGCCCGGCGCGGTCCTTCGCGCCCAATCCTGCAGCTTACGATCCGCATTATCATTTCGAATTGGCGATTGACGCGGGCCTTAATGCCTATGCCGCGCCGCTTGGCATGATTGAAGCCGGCGCCGCGACTTTCGCGGGTGCCATCCCGACCATCCTGAAGGTCAATTCATCCAATAGCCTTTCCACCACCAAGGACCAGGCAGTGACCGGCAGCGTTGCCGATGCGTTGCGCCTTGGGTGTTCAGCGATTGGATTCACCATCTATCC
>JBILPX010000212.1:0-5822 GCA_044373565.1 Roseomonas sp. | reverse complement strand
GCTATCGGCCAGCATGCCGGTCTTGATCGCATCCGCGCCCAGATCATCCAGAACCACCGCGATCTGCTGGCGCAGGAATTCCAGCGGCACGGGCAGCACGCCATGCACACCAAGCGTGTTTTGCGCGGTGAGCGCCGTGATCGCCGTCATGCCAAAGGCGCCAAGCGCGGTCACGGCCTTGAGGTCCGCCTGAATGCCCGCACCACCTCCGGAATCAGACCCGGCAATGATCAGCACGCGGCCCTTCATGCCGCGCGCGCCTCCGCCTTGATCAGATCAGCAAGGCGGCTCACCACACCATCCACCAGCGCTTCATCCTCGGCTTCCGCCATCACGCGGATCACGGGTTCGGTGCCGCTCGCGCGGATCAGCACGCGGCCGCGCGCGCCAAGCGCGGTTTCCTCGGCCGCGATGGCTTCGGCCACCAAAGGCTTGGCAAGCGGTGAGGCGCCCGCATAGCGCACATTCACGAGGCGCTGCGGCAAGGGCGCGAAGCAGCGCAGTACCTCGCTCGCCGGGCGCTTGTCTTCGACCAAAACGGAAAGCACCTGCAAGGCCGCGATCAGCCCATCCCCGGTTGTGCCGAATTCTGGCATGATCATATGGCCGGATTGCTCGCCGCCCAGATTGCAGCCGGCTTCGCGCATTTTTTCGCCCACATAGCGGTCACCAACCGCAGTGCGGAGCAAGCCAAGGCCGCGCGCGGCCAGGAATCGTTCCAGCCCCATATTGGACATGACGGTCGCAACCACGGCGCCCCCGGTCAGGCGGCCCTGCGCGTGCCAGGAATGGGCGATCAGTGCCAGAATCTGGTCGCCATCAATCACCTGCCCGGCCTCATTTACCAGCACCAGACGGTCGGCATCGCCATCCAAGGCAATGCCCAGATCGGCGCGACGTTCCTGCACCAAAGTCGCAAGTGAGGCGGGCGCGGTGGAACCCACCCCCTTGTTGATGTTGAAGCCATCCGGGGCGACGCCGATGGGGATCACCTCGGCCCCCAATTCCCACAACACGGTGGGGGCCACGCGATAACCGGCGCCATGGGCGCAATCCACAACAATGCGCAGCCCATCGAGCGTTTGCCCGCGCGGGAAGGATGCCTTGGCCGCTTCAATATAACGCCCCGGCGCATCTTCCAGCCGGCTTGCGCGCCCAAGCTTTGCGGATGGCACCAGCGCGGCGCCAAGATCGCCCGCCATCAGGGCTTCGATCTCCGCTTCCTGATCATCGGTCAGCTTCAGCCCATCGGGGCCAAATAGCTTGATGCCGTTATCCTCGTATGGGTTGTGGGAAGCGCTGATCATCACGCCCAAATCGGCGCGGAGTGAGCGCGTGAGCAGCGCAATGGCCGGCGTGGGCAAAGGCCCGACCAGCACCACATCCATCCCCGCGCCAATAAACCCCGCGGTCAAAGCCGGTTCCAGCATATAGCCGGAAAGCCGCGTATCCTTGCCGATCACGACACGGTGGCGGTGATTGCCGCGATTGAAAAAGCTGCCCGCCGCCTGGCCAAGCCTGAGTGCGGTGGCGGCATCCATGGGTGCGGCATTGGCCTTGCCGCGAATGCCATCAGTGCCGAAAAGCTTACGGGTCGGGGGTGCTTCGCTCATGCGCGGATTATAGCCCCTTGCCGGCTTCGGATGAAACCCGGCCGCGCCCGGCAAGCCCAGGCGCGGCGCGGGGTTCGGATTAAGCGCGCCGGATATTCCAGAACAGCGGCGGCTGGCCCTTCAGCATGCCGGTCAGGTTCCGGCGATAGGCGGTGGGCTGGTAATACATGCCCGTCGGCACATAGGGCACTTGTTCGAAGGCGATGCGCTGCATCTCTCTGCCCGCCGCCGCTTCCGCTGCCGCATCCGGCGCGTTGAACCAGGCATCGCGCTGCGCCTCCAAGGCTGGGATGGTCGGCCAGCCGGCCCAGGCATTATCGCCATGGCCACGGATGGAGGCGTGGCTTGCGGGATTCCAATGATCAATCCCTGACCAAAAGGTGAAGAAGCCGGACCAGCCACCCTGTTCCAGCGGGTTCTTGCTCGCGCGGCGGGCGACCAGCGTGCCCCAATCCGTGCTGACCAGATCCACATTGAAGCCCATGCGGGTGAATAGATCAGCACCGACAAGCGTTGCCGCGTTGATGGAGGCAAGATCGGTTGCGTTCAGCAGCACAAGACGCTGGCCCATCGCACCCGCGGCCTGTAATTCAGCGCGCGCGGCTTCAATGCTTTTGCGCATGCGTTCCATGCCGATATTGCTCGCCAAGGGGCTTTCCGGTGCGAAATAGCCAATGCCTTCGCGGCGGAGATCAGGGCGGCCTTCAACGCCCGCCGTGCCGATCACCGCGGTCATGAAATCAATCTGATTGACGGCAGTCAGCACCGCGCGGCGCACCGCCGGGTTATTGAAGGGTGCTGCGGTATGATTCGGGCGGAAAATGCCGATCAGCCCCGTATCATTGATGATGTCCACACGGATATTGCGTGCGGCAGCGCCACGCATGAAAAGCGGGAACAAATCTGCGGTCGGCTGTTCCCACCAATCAATCTCACCTGATTGCAGCGCGGCGGAGGCGGTGCTGGCATCGGGGATGATCAGCCATTCCACGCGATCAAAATGCGTGACTTTGCCGCCGGCGGTCATGGAGGCTGCTTCCTGGCGCGGCACGTAATCCGCATTGCGTGCGTAAGCCAAGCGCGAGCCGGGGACCCATTCATTCTGGATGAAGCGGTAGGGCCCGCTGCCGATGGCTTCCGTGATATTCGTGAAGGGGTCCACATTGGCCAGCCGTTCCGGCATGATGAACAGGCAGCTTGTGGTGACCTTCGCTAGGCAATCGAGCATTTTCGGGAAGGGTGCGTTCAGGCGAATCTCGAACACGCGGTCGCTGACTTCGACCATATCCGCAACCCGCGCCATCAGCACCTGGCCGAAGGCATCGCGCCGGCCCCAGCGCTTGATGGAGGCGATGCAATCGCGCCCGCGCACGGGCGTATTGTCGTGGAATTTCAGCCCCTCGCGCAACGTGAAACGCCAGGTCTTGCCGTCATTTTCCACAACATGGCCTTCGACCATTTGCGGGCGCGGCTGGAATTTGTCGTCCATGCCGTAAAGCTGGTCATAGACCAGGAAGGCGTGGTCGCGCGCGACGAAGGCGGTATTGGTGAAGGGGTCAATATTCGGCAGGTTCGCGTGCGGCACATATTTCAGCACGCGCGGTGCTTGTGCGATGGCCGGCGCGCCCATGGAGGCGAAGGGGAGCGCTGCTGCGCCGCCGAGCAGGTGTCGTCTTTGAAGCATCTTCTATCTCCCGTTTGCGTGAGGCGAAGCCTGTCGCCGTGATTTGAAGGTTTGAGGTTAGCTTGAGTTTATCGCGGTTTTCAATGATTGGCGGGGTCCGGGGTAACACTGTTACCCCAGCGGGGGCTTGGGGGCAGCGCCCCCGTCTCATTTTTCGAAGAATTTATTGCCCGGCCTGGGCAGCCCCAAATGCTCTCGCAGGGTTGTCCCCGCATATTCCTTCCGGAAGATCCCCCGCTTTTGCAACTCCGGAACCACCCAGCGGACGAAATCTTCGACCCCGCCTGGGATGGTTGGGAACATGATGTTGAAGCCGTCGCAGGCATCGCTTTCCAGCCAGTGTTGCATTTCATCGGCGATGGTTTTGGCGCTGCCGGTGAAGGACAGCCCGCCATAGCCGCCGAGTGCCATGGCCAATTGCCGCACGGTCAGGTTTTCGCGGCGCGCGCGTTCCAGCACGCGTTGGCGTCCGCTTTGGCTTTGGTTGGTCTCGGGGATGTCGGGCAGGGGCGCGTCAAGGTCGAAGGCCCGGGCATCGGTGCCAAGGGCGATGGAAAGCGCGGCCATGCCGCTATCGGGATGCACCAGGCTATCCAATAGCGCACGTTTTTCGCGGGCAGCGTCATCAGTTTCGGCCACCGTCACCAGCGCGCCGGGCAGGATTTTGATAAGTGAGGGGTCGCGCCCAGCCTTCGCCGCGCGGGATTTGATGTCGGCGTAATAGGCGCGCGCATCGGCGACGGGTCCGCCGGCGGCGAAGATCATCTCAGCCACCTCAGCGGCGAGTTGCCGGCCTGAATCGGAAGCGCCGGCTTGGACAATGACGGGCCAGCCCTGCACCGGGCGCGCAATGTTCAAAGGCCCGGCGATGGAAAGATATTTGCCCTCGTGATCGAGTTTATGCATCCGCGCGGGGTCCCAGAAGATGCCGCTTTCCTTGTCTCGGATGAAGGCGTCTTCCGCGAAGCTGTCCCAAAGCCCAGTCACCACATCATGGAATTCCCGCGCGCGGGCATAGCGTTCCGCGTGGTCCATGTGTTCCGTCATGCCGAAATTGCGCGCCGCATCGGGGTTGGAGGTGGTGACGATATTCCACCCCGCGCGCCCGGCGCTGATGTGATCCAGTGACGCAAAGCGCCGCGCGATATGATAGGGCGCGTCATAGGTGGTGGAGGCGGTCGCGATCAGCCCGATCCTTTCCGTTACCATCGCGAGCGCGGATAATAGCGTGAAGGGCTCGAATGATGTGACGGTGCCGCTGCGCTTGAGTGCTTCGATAGGCATGTTCAGCACGGCCAAATGATCTGCCATGAAGAAGGCGTCAAACTTGCCGCGTTCCAGGGTTTGGATGCAGTGAACCAAATGCTTCAAGCTGAAATTCGCCTCAGGCGCGGAGTCAGGATGACGCCACCAGGCAGTGTGGATGCTGACGGGGCGCATGAAGGCGCCAAGATGCATGTGCTTCATGGGAACGCCCTGTTACCCAGCCCTGCCATTCGCGCAAGCCTGCCAAACGGCAAGCGCGTGGATGGTTTCGGCCACATCATGCACGCGCAGAATGGCCGCACCGCGCGCCGCACCCGCCAAGGCAACGGCAAGGCTACCAGCCAAGCGATCTTCCGCTTGTTCCACGCCTGATAAGGTGCCGATGAAGCGCTTGCGCGACGCACCCAGCATGATGGGGCAACCAATCTGCGCCAGAATGGGCAAGGCTTCGATCAGGGCAAGGTTGTGCGCCATGGTCTTGCCAAAGCCGATGCCGGGATCAATCGCGATCCGCGCGCGCGCAATGCCAAGCGCTTCAAGCGTGGCCACACGGTCGCGCAGAAAGCGCGCCACTTCCAACACCACATCCGCGTAGTCAGCCTGCGCTTGCATGTTGCGCGGGTCAGTGCCCGGCATATGCATCAGCACGATCGGCGCCTGGTTGCGTGCGAGGAAATCCACCGCCGCCGGATCGTGCCGCAGCGCGGTAACGTCATTGATAATTTCAGCGCCGGCTTCCAAAGCGGCCTGCATGGTCGCGGCATGGCGCGTATCAATGCTGACCGGGGCGGCCTTGGCCAATTCGCGCACCACCGGGATAACGCGGGCTATTTCCTCATCCAGGGGGACAGGCACTGCGCCGGGGCGCGTTGATTCGCCGCCAATATCCAGGATATCCGCGCCCGCTTGCAGCATGGCGTGGCCCGCGGCAATCGCGGCTGAGGCGTCGAAATGCCGCCCGCCATCGGAAAAACTATCGGGCGTGATGTTCAGAATGCCCATCACCAGGGGGCGCTGGCTTATCAGCCCAGCAAAGGGCAAAGGTCGCGCGGTGATGGCTTCAATCTGATCGCCCCAGTCTTCCGGGAGCGCCGCCACGGGCAGGGTCGCAACCTCACGCCCATCCTCGATCAGCCGCGCCAAGGAAAAGGCCAGATCGCCACCCTGCAAGGGTAGCGCCTGACCTTCACCAATGGCCCGAAAAGCGGCTGGGCCTGACAGCAGGCCCAGCGGATGCAGCCCGCGTTCCAGAGTTGAAC
>JBILPX010000211.1:0-5826 GCA_044373565.1 Roseomonas sp. | reverse complement strand
TCCATGGAGAATTTCACATCCTGAGACGCACCAGGCGCTTTTGATAGCGCCGCATCCGGGTCCCGCAACAGCACATTTGGCCTAAGGATTTGCCCCGAAATTTCCATCCGTCCCAGGTATTTCGCGGTGGAGCGCATGGCTAGCCGGCTGGTGCGCATCAGGAAGTTTTCCAAGCGCCCCTCAGCCACGGCGCAAAGCATGGCACCCACCGCGGCTGTGGTTTTCGGATCATCCACGCGCCCGGCGGAATCGCGGAAGGGATACCAGCTTCCGGCGCGGTAGCGATGCATGCCCACAATGCGATGCGGCGGCACCGGCATCTTGGCCAGCACCATATCGGAAATCGCCCGCAGCCGAGATGGCCTGCCGGATAGCAGCAGCCAATCGCAATCAAAAGCATAGACCACTTCGCAAAGATCAGCGATCACCTGGCCAAGCGCTGCCTGCACAATAGCATCCACACTGCCCGCCGCCGCCGCCATTTCTGCTTCCAGCAAATGATACCCAGCAGCACCTGCGCGCGCCGCCTGTTGTTCAAAATACCGCAAAGGTGCGGCGACATCGCGCCCATGCAGAATGATGCCGAGCTTTTCACGCAGGAATTCACCGGAGGCGCGTTCATCTATCTTTTCGTAGCCATGCAGGATCGCAAGCCCGGTCGGTTCCAGCACTTGCGTCACGAATTGCCGACGCAAATGGCGTTCCAATTCGCTTTGCGCCCCGCGATCCCCGCCCAGCACTTCGCGGAGCAGCGCCTTCGGATCACGCGCACCAGCTTGGCGCAGGCTTTCTTCAAGCTGTGGCAGGACAATGCTTTGAATAACCTCCTGCAGCACCTCATCGCCCGCAATGCGAAAGCCTTCGCGGAAATTTTGGTGCGGTTCAATTTCCTGCCCGGCTTCGGCGGAATAGGTGCAGATCATCAAATCCGTGGTGCCGCCGCCAATATCAATGCTGGCTACGCGCAAAGAAGGCGCGTTGCCATAACCTTCCCGTGCCCGCCCGGTGAGCGCGAAGAAGCTCGCTGGATCGCCGCGCAAGCGTTGGCTTGCTTCGGTATACAGGAACACCAATTGCGTCGCCGTCGCCTCATCCAGATTGGCAATGACGCGCGGTTCCGGCGGCGGTGCGGCGGCACCAGGCGTGGCATTGCCCCAGCCCATCATATCCCAGGCAAGGCGCACTGCGGCTTCGGCGCGATGGCGGAAAATGCGCTGTTCCGCGAGCGCCATGGCCGGCGGCATAGTCAGCAAAATGCGGCGCAGCCGGCGCGGCACATCGGGGAAGCTTCGCGCATAGCGGGTTTCGACTGAATTGATTTGCGACAGCGCCTGCAACAGGATTTCCGCGAGCAGAAAGCTCATCAGCGATGAACGGCTGAAGCGCGCACGCACGGCGGGTTGGCGCGGCGCACCACTGCGACCACGCGGCTTGGCGCGCAGCACTTCGCCTTCTTCCGTGACCCAGGCCATGAAACTACCACTCACAGGTGGTTCCGTGGTCACGCCATCAGCGGCCATGCCATTGAAGCGCCAAACCTGTGTTGTCGCTCTTTCATCCCAAAGATAGCGCTTGGGCGAAGACAAGCCCGTGGCCCCATCATTGCCCCGCGCGGCGGCAGAAAGCCGTACAGCTTCCGGGCCAATGCGCACAGGGCTCAGCCATTGAAAGGCATTGCCGCGGCCGGAACGGCGGCTGAGCGCATCCTTGCCGAAGCTTGCGCGCGCGAATTCCACACGGCTTTCGAAGGGGAAGGCGTAGCCCTGTTCCGGCGCGCTCAAATCCCTAAGCTTCAAGGGGTAGCTGTTGTTCAGATTCAGCCGGCTGTCGCGTTCATCTTCCACCAGAATGCCGCAGGTTCGCGCATTGCCGATATCCAGCACCAGATCAACATTGATCGGTTCATAGGACCGGCTGGTGGACACCACATCAACCAGTTTCACCCGCGGCAGGATGCGCGCTTCGGTCAGCAATTCCAAAAGCGTGATGTAGCGTGCCCAATGTTCGCAGGCGCGTTGTTCATCCTCAGGGCGCGGGCGCCGGCCACTTGCGGCGCGCATGTCTTGCAAGATTTCCTCAAGCCACTGGATCAGCCAGGGTTCATTCATGAACCAGCTTGTCTGTTCCCGGTCAGACACAAAGGTGAATTCGCCGGCGCGTTCGCTGTCCGTCGGCGAAATCGCGGTATAGGGGCGGCCTTCTTCGCGTGCACGCAGCGCCGTATCAAAGCCAAGCACGGCGTGATGCGTATTGCCTTCCTCATCGGGTGCCGTGAGTGCGGAAATGCGCAGGCGCGCCCAATTGGTCGGCCCCTTGTCATAGACTTCCTGGCCCGAGGCCCCCACAGCGGCCACGCGGAAAAAGGGCAGCGGTATCCAGCGCCCCAGAATGAATTCCAAAGCCTGGCCGCGCCCCACCTGATAGATTTCCTCATCGGGCGGGCTGCGGCCACTGATTGGGTCCAGAAGCGCGCCTTCGCCGCTTTCCGTGAGGCGGCGCAGATTGACCAGGCCCGCACTTGCCGGGTCAGCACCTGGCGGCAGCGGCTGTTCCCAGAAGGAACGCGGCGCGCGCGGCAGGCGGTCCAGGTTGAACCGAATGTCAATGAATTGCAGTCCGGTCTGCGGCACGAGGCTGATGATTTGCGGCAGGCCCTGCATTCTTCAAAACCTTGAGACTAAAAAGGGAGATAGGTCCCAATATGCCGGTCAGCCCCGCCCGGTGCAACCAAAGCCTCGCTTTTGCAGGGCGGTCAGGTCGGCAGCACCACCGGCTGAGGGTCCAGCCATTGCAGGAACCAGGACAGGCTGAAATGCAAATGGGGACCGGTCACGCGCCCAGTCATGCCGATGGCGCCGATCCGTTGGGCCTTCGCGATGGTCTCACCCTCCCGCACCGATATCTCGGACAAATGGGCGTAAAGCGAATTCACCCCATGGCCGTGATCCAGCACGATCAATTTGCCAAAGAAATGGAATTCATCGGCCAAAGTCACCCGCCCGCCCGCGCAAGCCAGCACCGGCGTGCCGGTTGGGGCGGCGAAATCCAGCCCGTAATGGGGCTGGCGCCGCTGGCCGTTCAAAATCCTTTGGCTGCCGAAAACGCCCGAAATCCGCCCTGGGGCGGGGCGGATAAAACCCTCGGCAAACCCGGTCAGGTTGGTTTCAATCGCCCGCACCGCCGCCAGTTTCTCCCTTTCGCGGGCGATGCGGGTCAGGGTTTCGGCATCCGGCGTCACCTGCGCGGGCGGCAGGCCGGAAATGCTCTCTGTCGGCCAATGGCGCTTGGCGATGTTCAAAACGCGGGTTTCCGCAGCACCTGAGGGTGGCGTGATCACCAACCGCGCCTGCGCGGCATGATCCCGCCCAAAACCAAAGGCGAACTGCCCGGCTGGCGAGACCCTGACCGCGCGGCCATCCAGCGCCAGCCGAGTTCCCGGCGCGGCACGCCCCAGCACCAGCCCGCCTTGGGTCAGGGCAGCCTCATTCAGGGTCACCGCCCGCACTGGCGCGGCCAGCAGCAAGGCGGGCGCGGCGAATAGCAGGCGGCGTGGCAGGGCTGGCATCACAAAAGGCGTCCTTGGCGCGAACCATCAACATTCACCCCCACTTCGCCATCAGCAAAGGTCAGGCGCAAGCCTTGTCCGGGGGAGACAGCGCCTGCTGCCACCACCGACGCACCCTTGGCATCGCGCACCAGGGCAAAGCCGCGCGCGAGAACCGAGGTATAGGAAGCACTTTCCAGCCGGGCGGAAAGCCCTTCCAGCACGGCCTGGCGTTGGCGCAGCATGGCCAGCACCGGGGCGGGCGAAAGCCGCGCCAGCCCAGGGGAGGCGCCGAAGCCATCGCGCCGGCGCGCCCAGGCGCTGCCAAGCCGCAAGCCGAGCGCTTCCAGCGCCGCGCGCCGCGCTAGAATGCCTTCTCGTGGATGGGGAATGCGGATCGCGCTAAGCCGTTGCGCGCGCGCGGCAAGGCCAGCCGATACAGCGCGCGGCAGTCTTTCGCCCCAATCATCCAGGCGCTGGCGCGATTGCGCGAGCCGCGCAGGCACATCCGGCAGGCCGCGTTCGGCGCGCAGCAGCCGAAGCCGCGCGCCATTCACCAAGCCAGAAGCCGCCTGACCCAGCCGCGCGCCGGTTTGCATCAGGGCAGCGGCAATCTCCGCCCGGGCTGGCACGGCAAGCTCGGCGGCGGCAGTGGGGGTGGGCGCGCGGCGGTCAGAGGCGAAATCAATCAGCGTGGTATCGGTTTCATGCCCAACCGCGGAAATCAGCGGAATCGTGCTTTCGGCCGCGGCGCGAATGACGATTTCCTCATTGAAGGCCATAAGGTCTTCCAGGCTGCCGCCGCCGCGCGCCACAATCAGTACATCTGGGCGCGGCACGGCGCCGCCTTCCGGCAGCGCGGAAAAACCCCTGATGGCGGCGGCGATTTGTTCCGCCGCACCCTGGCCCTGCACCGCGACCGGCCAAAGCAGGATATGGCGCGGAAAGCGGCGCGCGATGGTGGTGCGGATATCCTGAATGACCGCGCCTTTTTCGCTGGTGATCACGCCAATTACGCGCGGCAAAAGGGGCAGGGGGCGCTTGCGGCTTTCGTCGAATACCCCTTCTTCCAGCAGGCGTTTGCGCAGCGCTTCGATGCGCGCAAGCAGCGCGCCTTCGCCGGCATATTCCAGTCTTTCAATCACCAACTGGTATTTTGACCGATCCGCATAGGTGGAAATGCGGCCAGTTGCGATCATCTCCACGCCGTTTTCCGGCATGGTGCCGATATTGCGCACCGAGCCTTTCCAGATGACGGCTTCGATCTTGGCGTCCTGATCCTTGAGCGACAGGTAGATATGCCCGGAAGGATAGCGCTTCATTTCGGTGATTTCGCCGCGCAGGCGTAGCCGTCCGAAAGCGCCTTCCAGCGTGCGGCGAATGGCGCCGGCCAGATCGGTGACGCCATATTCGGGAGTATTGTCCGGCCGGGATTCGTCCATCGGCCATAACTAGCCCGGATCGGGAGCTGATGGAATCAGCCCCCAAGGGGCAAGGCCAGGCTATTCGCCCGCCACGCCACTCCGCGCCACGGCCTGGGCTTGCGCGGCCAAAGCGCGCGCCATCTGGCTCAGCGCTTCCTGGTGCTTGTCATTGTCAATCAGCGCGAAATTGCGCGCGAGTTCCAGGCACATGCGCTGGCGCTGAGACATTGAAGGGTCCACGCTTTCGGATTTCAGCCCTTCAAAGAACCAGGAAATTGGCACGCCCAACACCTGGGCAATGCCGTAAAGCCGGCCGGCTGAAATGCGGTTCAGGCCGCGTTCATATTTATGCGCCTGCTGATAGGTCACGCCGATCATCTTGGCCAATTGCTGCTGTGACAGGCCAAGCATGGTGCGCCTTTCACGAATACGCGCGCCCACATGCTTATCGGCTGCATTGGCCCTTTGGGTGGAAACCACTTCGACGATACCGCCCTCGGTCTGGCGGAATGATTGTGCAATTTCGACGATGCTGTCCATCAACCCGATTCCTCAGCGGGGCATCATGCCCCTCACTGATTTCGGATTATGCGCAGCATTGGTGATCAACCGGTGAATATGAGGCTCAAAAAAGCAACGCGCTCAGCCTTTGGCGCGCGATTTAAGCAGGGCTAATTCGCCTTTCAGTGTCTCAATTTCTCTCTTTAACGCCTCGGTTTCATCACCCGGGGCGCTTTCCTCGCGTCGCGCGAAAGGTGTGAACAGGCTCATCGCGCGTTCCATCATAGCGATATTCTGCTTGCCGACTTCCTGCAGATCAGGCACAGCGCCAGGGAAGGGGATGAAGCCGCCCATGGT
>JBILPX010000210.1:0-5864 GCA_044373565.1 Roseomonas sp. | reverse complement strand
CATTCCTTCCCGCTGGTCTTTATTTTCGTCAAATCCGCACTTGACCTGATTTCTTCCGAAATGGAGGACGCGGCGAATATCATGGGCGCGGGCACCTGGACCACCATGCGCAAGGTGACTTTGCCTTTGGTATGGCCTTCCATCCTGGGTGGCTTTATTCTGATCTTTCTTGAAACCATCGCATTATTCGGCACCCCGGCCATCATCGGCATTCCCGCCCGCATCAATGTGGTGACAACGCAGCTTTGGCAGTTTTTTGAAGACCCGGTGCGGGTGGAAGTGGCGGCGGCCTATGCCATTCCACTTTTGCTGATCACGGTTTGTTTGATTGGGGTCCAAAAGCTGCTGCTTTCCCGTAAAGGGTTTGTCTCCCAGACCGGAAAGGGCGGCGAAAGGCGGCAAATTAAGCTTGGCCCCTGGCGTTGGGTTTTGTTCGCCTGGTGCTTTGGCGTGGCGCTGCTGGCGGTTCTGAAGCCTCTGCTGGTGCTGCTGCAAGCCTCCTTCGCTAAAGCTTGGGGGCGCGGGCTTTCCTTGGATAACCTCACCTTCCGAAATTACCGGATGCTGCTTTTTGAACATGATATGGCTTTGCAAAGCGTTTGGAATACCATTTGGTTTTCGGCGGCTTCGGCAAGCTTGGCGCTGATCCTGGCCTTACTGGTTGCCTATATCGTTGTGCGCAAGCTGTTTCGCTTCGCTGATGGCTTGGCCTTCCTGGCCATGGCGCCTTTCGTCATTCCTGGCATTGTCTTGGCGATTGGCTTTTATGCCGCCTATGCCGGGCCGCCATTGATGCTCTATGGCAGCGCTTTGCTGATTATTCTGGCTTTTGCCGCACGCTTCCTGCCGATCGCCTATGCCAATGCGCAAGCCTCCATCCGCGCGCTCCATCCGGAAATGGAAGAAGCCGCGCGCATCCTGGGCAGCGGGCGGCTGCAAACCATCCGCCGCATCACCGCGCCCTTGCTGAAAACATCGCTACTGGGTGGCTGGCTGATTGTTTTTATCGTCGCCTCGCGTGAATTATCGGCGGCGATCTTCCTGGTCGGCCCGCGTACGCGCACCATGTCCGTGCTGCTTTATGATCTGAGTGAGCAGGGGAATTTCGAATTAGTATCCGCCTTTGGCGGCATATTGCTGGTAATCACCATGGTCTTTGTCGGCATCGGCATGAAGCTTGTCGGCCGCGATTTCATGCTGCGGAGGGATTGATATGCCGCGCCTGACCCTTTCTGGCCTGACAAAGGCCTATGGCAAAAATGTTGTTGTGGACGCGATTGACCTGACGCTGGAAGAAGGGGAATTCCTGTCCCTTCTGGGTCCATCAGGCTGCGGCAAGACCACGACGCTGCGCATGATTGCCGGCTTTGTTGAACCCAATGCCGGCACGATTTCCGTGGATGGCCGCGTGCTTTCCGCCCCCGGCGCGGTGCTGCCGCCAGAACGGCGCGGCATGTCCATGATTTTTCAATCCTATGCCATTTGGCCAAATATGACGGTGGCGGAGAATGTCGGCTTCGGCCTCACGCTCCGCAAACTACCCAGTGATGAAATCAAGCGCCGTGTCGCCGAGATTTTGGATGTGGTGAAAATGGGCCATCTGGCAGGGCGCTACCCAGCCGAGCTTTCCGGCGGCCAGCAACAGCGCGTGGCCCTTGCGCGCGCCATTGTCGTGAAACCCGCCGTGCTGCTGCTGGATGAACCGCTGTCTAACCTGGATGCTAATTTGCGGGAGGAAATGCGCTTCGAAATCCGCCGCCTGCATGATGAATTCCGTATCACCACCGTTTATGTCACCCATGACCAATCCGAAGCCATGGCGACATCTGACCGCATTGCGGTGATGAATGCCGGCAAGATTGAACAGGTTGATGCGCCGCATTTGCTCTACACCAAGCCCCGCACGCGCTTTGTCGCAGGCTTTGTTGGGCGCACCAATCTGCTGGAAGCGCGGGTGGAAGCAGGCGCTTTGCTGCTTGGCGGCTTATCGCTTGGCCCCGCGGCAGTAGCTGGCATTTCGCCCGAAATATCGGGGGATATTCTGCTTTCGCTCCGCCCGCAGGCCATGAGCCTGCATCTGACCAAACCCACGCATGAAAGCGCGGAACTGATCATGCCAGTAACAGTGCTGGAACGCACTTATCTGGGTGAAGCCTGGGATTATGTGCTGCGCCCTGAAGGGGCGGAGCTTCGCCTGCGCGCCGCGGCACCACCACTTGCCGCCCATGCGGTGGGCACGAAGCTGTGGCTTAGGATTGACCCGCAGCAGATCGCGGTGGTGCAATAAGCGCTAATGGATTGGCAGGCTGATTGGCGTAATTTCATCGCCGCTCCGCCCGCGATAATCCCGGCCAACTGAATCTCGCAGCATCTTGGCCTGGCTTTCGGCCAGAATGCCGGCGGCATCCGCGACATTAAGCTTGGTTGGGCGGCCATCGGCGTAAATCGTCTCGCCACCCACCATCACCCGTTTCACGGCGCGATCCGCCGCGTGGAAAACAAGCGCGCGCAAAGGATCACGCGGCGGGGTCATTAACGGATGCGCCAGATCCACCAGCACGATATCGGCTGAGGCGCCCAGTTGCAGACGGCCAAGATCACGCCGCCCCAAGGCATCAGCGCCACCCACTGTGGCCGCATGGAAAACGCTGCCTGTATCGGCGGCGGCAATATCCCGCGAGGCATTGCGCGCCAGAATAATCGCCAAGCGCATTTCCTCAATCAGGTTATGCGGCGCGCAATCCGTCCCAAAACCCATATTCACGCCGCGCGCGCGATATTTGCCGAAATGGCGCAAATGTTCGCCGTAACGCGCAAAGGGGGATGGGCAATGCGCAACCGTCGCCCCGGTATCAGCCATCAAGCCAATATCCTTCGCGGTGTGCCAACCGATTGAAATATGCTCATCGATAAAAATCGCATGGCCCAGAATGCTGCGCGGCGTCAGCAGCCCAATACCCGCCGCCCATTGAATAGGTGTGACGCCATGGCGGCGAATAATCTCTCGTACTTCGACCACGGATTGGGAGATATGGGTGGTGAAGGGCCGACCGGTTTCGGCGGCATAGGCGATGCTTTCGCGCAGCATCTCCTCCTCCACCGTGTCAATCTGCGCGGGGAAGACAATGCCGGTCAGCCGGCCCGAAGGATCGGCTTCGGCTTCTTTCATGAATTGCTTGGCTGCATCAAATTGCCGGCGCGCATCTTCGCGGTTCCACATCCAGGTCACGGTCTGTGGCGCTTCCATGCCCCAGCGCGCTGCCGCATAGCCCGCCCCCGCCCAACCACGTAGGCCGCTTTCCGCCATGATGGAGAGCCAAGATGGGAAGGGCGGTGACAAATCCACCACGCTGGTGACACCGGCAGACATCAACTCGGCATAGGCAAGCCGCATGGCCGCTGCCTGGCCCTGCTGATCCAGTTTGAAGGCTTGCAGACGTTCAAACAGCCCGGTCATTTGCTGTTCCGGCACGCCATGATCTTCCCGCACACCGCGCCCGGCGGGTTCTGTTGTCGGGTGGGTGTGGATATTGATCAGCCCCGGCATGACCAGAAGCTTGCTGCCATCAATCACCTCAGCGCCCGCGGGTGGCGGGGCGGAAGGATCATGCGGCGTGATGGCGGCGATGCGCCCATCGGCCAGTAGCACATCCTTGCCCTGGCCGTAGAAATTACGCCCTGTGGCGCCATCCCATTCGGCGGTCCAGGCGGCGTTGCGGATCAGGGTGGATGCGGGCATGGCGGCCTCCTGGCTTCTGGATCGAAGCGAATACCGCAAGCCAAGCCCGAAGCGCGCCGCCTTTCAAGCGAAAAGAAGTCGCGGTTCAGGCTTCCGCATAGGCCGGCGCAGCGCGAGCGATGCCACCATAGGCATCCAGCATCCTCTCCCGCCACGCATAAACCGCATCATCTTGGGTCAGAAGCGGGAAGGCGCTGACGCAGCGCGCCCATTGGAAGCCGCCAAAGACGATCATATCCGCATAGCCGGGCGTATCACCATGCAGGAAGGGCGCAGACCGTAACGCGATGCGCAGCGGCAGCAGGCTGTCACGAAAACCCTTGACCCGTTCGGCGCGATCCGCCGTCACGGCTTCAAGCTTCATGCCGAAGCGCTTTTCCCGATCCGGCACAAAATACGCCGCATCTTCCGGCGCCAAATGCTGCACAATGTCGGAAACCACCAGCCGCGCGATCCCGGCATGCAACACCGCATCACCCCAGGCATTGATGAAGCGCGCCAGCGCGTGTCCGCCCGTGCCACCGAACAGAGAAGGCTGATCCGGATAGGTATTTTCCAGATATTCTGCGATCACCCAGGAATCGACGATGGCGCGGCCATTATCCAACATCACCGGCACCTTCTGTGCCCCATGGGCGCCAATCGCCGCCTTTTCCGTGAAGCGCCAGGGAATGGTTTCCACCGCCAGGCCCTTATGGGCCAGCGCCAAGCGGCTCCGCCAGCAATAGGGGCTGAAGCGCCGCGCCGGATCGGCACCACAGAGTTCAAAAAGCTGAATGGCCATCGCGCAATCTCCTTTCCCGCATTATGCTCCCGCAGGGAAGGAAAGGCCACGGCATGAAGAACCCCCTGCTGCTTGCGCTTGATCAGGGCACCACCTCCACGCGCACCATCGCCTTCGGGGCTGATCTTGCGCCGCGTGCGACGGCGCAAATGGAATTGCCGCAGCATTTCCCCGCACCCGGCTGGGTGGAACATGAGCCGGAAGATATCTGGCAGGGCGCCATCACAACGCTGCGTCAGGCTTTGGAGAAAACGGGCGGCAGCCCCGCTGATGTGGCCGGCATTGGCATCACCAATCAGCGAGAGACCACGCTGCTGTGGGATCGTGCCACCGGGCGCTGCCTTCATCGCGCCATCGTCTGGCAGGATCGGCGCACGGCCGATGCCTGCGCGAAGCTGCGTGCCGAAGGGCATGAAGCGCTGCTGACGGAACGCACGGGGCTGCTGGCTGACCCCTATTTTTCCGCGACCAAGCTCGCTTGGATGCTGGACAATATAGCGGGCGCGCGGGCAGCGGCGGAACGCGGTGCGCTGGCCTTCGGTACGGTGGATTGTTTTTTGCTTTGGCGCCTGACAGGCGGGCGCGTGCATGCGACGGATGCCACCAATGCCGCGCGCACCATGTTATTCGATATAAGGCGCGGAGTTTGGGATATTGATTTGCTGCGCCTGTTTCGCATCCCCGAGGCTGTTTTGCCGGAAGTGCGCGATTGCGCCGGGGATTTTGGCGAAACAGATCCCGCGTTGTTGGGTGCGGCCATTCCCATTCGCGCCATGGCGGGTGATCAACAGGCGGCAACGATTGGCCAGGGCTGCTTCGCGCCGGGCATGGTGAAATCTACCTATGGCACGGGTTGTTTTGCCTTGCTGAATACGGGCGAAACGCCGGTCGCGTCACGCAATCGGCTGCTGACGACCATCGCCTACCAATTGCAAGGCAAGCGCCATTACGCGCTGGAAGGCGCGATTTTCGTGGCCGGCGCCGCGGTACAATGGCTGCGTGATGGCCTGTGCATCATCAGGCATGCAAAGGAAGCCGGCGTTCTCGCCGCGCAGGCAGACCCAGCGCAACGGGTGGTGCTGGTGCCGGCATTCGCCGGGCTTGGCGCGCCGCATTGGGATGCCAAGGCGCAAGCCGCCATATTCGGCCTCACACGCGGCAGCGGCCGCGCTGAATTATGCCGTGCCGCGCTGGAAAGTGTTGCGTTTCAAACGCGCGATCTGATCGAAGCCATGCATGCGGATTGGCAAGGGGCGAAGGAGACCGTGCTGCGCGTAGATGGCGGCATGGTCGCTTCCGATTGGACCATGCAATTCCTGGCAGACCAATTGGGCGCGCCGG
>JBILPX010000208.1:0-5900 GCA_044373565.1 Roseomonas sp. | reverse complement strand
CGCCATCGCCGCCGCGCGCGATATCAGTGAAGCGCTATCGGGTGCCGGAGAAGCTGCGGTGCTCGGCAGTGTCACGGTCAATATCGGGCGCGTCGAAGGCGGCGCCTCGCCCAATCTGGTGCCGGCATCGGCCCGCGCGGCCTGCGATATCCGCCTGCCGGTGGGTGTGGCCAGTGCGCGGCTGCTAGCAGCACTGCATCAGGCTTTGGATGCGCTGCCCGGCATTACCTGGCGCGTGCTGCGCTGCTTTGAACCCAACCACACCGACCCTGCCTTACCTATCGTGCGCCATGTCCATCAGGTGGCCGAGGAAGTGCTGCGCGAACCCGTTGCCGTGAATATGCGCGTCGGCGGTTCCGATGCGCGCTGGTTCCGCATGGCGGGGCTGCCCACTGTGGTTTATGGCCCAACGCCGCATAACATGGGCGGCGCGGATGAATGGGTTTCGGTCACGGAATTGGAGGCCATCGCCCAGGTCCACGCCCTGGCCGGCTTTGATTTTCTGAACGCGGAGGGAATTGCGCCATGATCCTGCTTGGTGAAATCCTGGCTTTCAGCCTGATTGCCTTCTGGCTGCTGCTATTTGCGGTGCAATGGGTGGCGCAGGCCATTGGCGCTTGGCTTGGCCGCCGCCATGCCTCGCGTGGCGCAGCCCCGGCGGAGGGTGTTGGCGTTGTCGTGGGCGGCATGCTTGGTTTGCTCGCCTTTGTGCTGGCACTGACCCTTTCCTTCGCCACCACGCGCTTTGAGGAGCGCCGCCAAGGCACGCTGATGGAAGCCAATGCGCTTGGTACCGCCTGGCTGCGGGCCAAGGCCATCGGTCATCCGCGCGGCGAGGAATTGACCAAACTGTTTGAGGAATACACCAAGCTCCGCGCCGAGTTCATCAACGCGCCCGCAGATCGGGAAGTTGTGCGTACCATCAATGACCAGACATCGGCGCTGCAAAACCGCATTTGGGAACATGTCACCGTCATTGTGCGCGAAAAGCCGGACCCCATTTCATCTTCGCTGATGGCCGCGACCAATGAAGTGTTTGACCGTTCAACGGCTGAGCGCTTGGCCTTCGGCCAAAGCATGCCGCCACAAATGGTCTGGCTGCTGATGAGCATTGCAGTGCTGAGCATCGGCGCGCTGGGCTATCAATTGGGCATGCGCAAGCTTTCGCTGCCGATCCTTTCCATGCTGCTGATCGGCATGTGGACATCGGTGATTGTGGTGATCCTGGATTTGAGCGCGCCGCGCATCGGCAGCCTGCGTTCCAGCGCGGCGGTCTATTACTGGACGCTGGATGGCTTCGCCCCGAACCCTCCGCCCGCCCGAAGATAAGGCGCAGCGCCTCGCCCCCGGGCAGCGCCCGTGATAGGGGGCTTCAGGATGTCCAGCGCCGTTACCGAAACCCCTGCCGCCATGCCCACACGGCGCCGCAGCCCTGCCTGGGCCTGGGCGGCATTGCTGGTGGCTTTCGCCATGGCAACGCCGATCCTGGCCGTGCTGGTGACGGCCGCCGCGCCGGGGGGCGAGGTCTGGCGGCATATCGCGGCCACCACCTTGCCCGAAATGCTGGCCAATTCCGCGCTGCTGGCCCTGCTGGTCACGCTGATGGCGGGCAGTGCGGGCGCGGTCACCGCCTGGCTGGTGGTGGCCTGCGAATTCCGTGGGCGGCGCTTTCTGGAAGTGGCGCTGCTGCTGCCGATCGCCATGCCCGCTTACCTCTGCGGCTATGTCTATACTTGGCTGCTGGATGTATCCGGGCCGGTGCAGACCACGCTTCGCAGCGCAACCGGGCTTTCCTTCGGGCAATATTGGTTCCCGGAAATCCGCAGCCTGCCCGGCGCGGCGCTGATCCTTTCCATGGTGCTTTACCCTTACGTGTACATGCTCTGCCGCGCCGCCTTCCTGCAACAAAGCGTTTGTCTGATTGAGGCATCCCGCACGCTTGGCCATGGGCTGGCACGCAGCTTCCTGCATGTTGCGCTGCCCTTGGCCCGCCCTGCCTTGGCCGCCGGCATTGCGCTGGCGCTGATGGAAACGCTGGCTGATTTCGGCACGGTGCAGCATTTCGCGGTGCGCAGCTTCACCACCGGCATTTATGAGGCCTGGTTCGGCATGGATAACCGCCCTGCTGCGGCGCAGCTTGCTGTGGCCTTGCTCGGCTGTGTCGGGTTGCTGCTGGCGCTGGAGCGTTTTTCGCGCGGCGGGCGGCGCTTTCACCCGACGACAACGCGCCACCCGGCGTTGCGCCCCGTGCGGCTTACCGGCTGGCGGGAAGGGGTGGTGCTATTCGCTTGCGGGCTGCCACTACTGATCGGCTTTGTCGTACCTGCGGGCGCGCTTTTGTCGCTGATGGTGCAGGCGGGCGACCCCTTCAGCCCTGCGCGCTATCTGCCCTATGCGCGTAATTCCCTTGTTTTGTCTGGCGTGACCGCCCTTCTGGCCGTGCTGTTTGCCGCCGGCATGGCCTGGGCAGCGCGGCTTTACCCATCGCCGACGCGCAGCATCGCCAATCGCGTCGCATCGCTTGGCTATGCGCTGCCTGGTTCGGTGATTGCGGTTGGCGTGCTGGTGCCTTTTGGATTGTTCGACAATGCGCTCGATTCCTGGCTGCGCGCGCGCTTTGGCGTTTCATCCGGGCTATTGCTGTCTGGCACCATGGTGGCGCTGGTTTTCGCCTATCTGGTGCGCTTTCTGGCCGTGGCCTTGTCCACGGTGGAAGCAGGGCTGGCGCGGCTCAAGCCATCCTATACGGATGCGGCGCGAGTCTTGGGCCGCCGCCCAGGCCAGGCAGTGCGCGAAGTGGAAGTGCCGTTGGCGCGCGGCGCGCTGCTGACCGCGGGGCTTTTGGTGTTTGTAGATACCATGAAGGAATTGCCGGCGACGCTGATCGTGCGGCCCTTTGACCTCGATACGCTTGCCGTGCGTGTCTATAATCTGGCGTCGGACGAAAGACTGGCCGAGGCTTCAACCGCGGCCGTGCTGATTGTGCTGGTGGGGCTGCTGCCAGTGGCGGCGCTTACGCGGATGATGCGGCGGGAATAATCAGTATAGCTTGAGCGCGGCGGCCGCATCAGGCGCTTCGTGCAGCGCGTCTATCGCTTGCATCAGTGCATCGACCCTGCCTTGCGGCAGAATACCCGCAAAACAGGCGCGTAGCTTCGCGATTTGCGCCGCGCGCGGCAGCGGGTTTTCCGGACTGCCCAAGGCGGCTTCCACGCGCTGATCGAGCTTTGTCCCATCACGCAATTCGATTTCCACGCGCTGCGGCACCACGGCGTTTTCATCCGTGTTGCCATCGCCAAGCAATACAACGCGCGCCGCCAACGCATGGGTTGCTTGATCACGCAGCAAAGCATCCGAGAAATCACCAAGCCCGACACTGCCCGAAAGCAGCGTGCGCGCCACCACATAGGGAAGACACAGCCGCGCGTAATTGCCGGTCAGGTCCGGTTTGATGGGGCGGCCCACTAGCCGCATCGCCAGTGGCGGCAGGTAAAGCCGCACGGCGCTGACATTTTCGGCGCGGATTCCATGCGCCGCCATCAGCCGCTGCACACCATCAATGGCGGGATGCGTCAGCCGGCCAGAGGGAAAGGGTTTGTGCGCAAGCCTAGTCACCTGCGAAACGCTGCCCAGCGCGGCCAAGCCGGGTGTCAGATCGTGTTCCGGCTCCGTCAGTTTCAAGAACCCAAATGGCCCGGTCAGCCATTGCGCCGGCCCCGCAGCACCCGCTGCCGCCAAATCCGCCGCGCGCAGCCCGGCCATGGCAGCGAAGCCCATTTGCACCGGCAGCGCCATGGAACCTTCACTATGCGCTTGCATGGTACCGGGGATTTGCCCAAGCAAAAGCCCCGCTCCAGCGGAAGCCATGGCCAGGTCAAACCCACGCAGCCGCGCCACAGCGCCATAAGCGCCGAACATCCCCGCCGTTGCCGGGCGGAAAAACCGCATCGGCCCGCGTGCCGCGGCGCCAATGGTGCAGGCCAGATCAAGCCCCAGGATCACTGCCGCCATGAAACGCGCACCAGACACGGGGCGGCCTTGGCGGCTTTGCCTTTCCGCCTCGGCCAAGGCGGCGGAGAGGGTCGGCGTCATGGCATGCACCACGGCGGCTTCATGGATAGCGTCGAATTCCAGCGCATGGGCCTGAAAGGCATTCATGAAAGCCGCCTGAGACGCCGGCAGCAAAGCGCCATCGCCCCAAAGCCTGGCTTCTTCCCCCGCGCCCCAGCCGCGCGCTGCGGCGAGCAAACCAGCGCGCGCCGCATGGGCCATGCCGGCCACGCCAACAGCGAGCCCATCCAGCAGGAAGATTCGTGCCGCGTCCCGCGCGGCGTCAGGAATGGCGGCCTCCGGCGATTCCAATAAGTGGCGGAGCAGGATGGTTTCAGCGGCTTCTGTCATGGCGCCCATGCTGCCCGCGCTGTGGCCCCCGTCAAGCACCATGGCGCGCGCCGCCGCTTCGTGCTGCGATAACTCCAAACGGAGGAACCAGCATGGCCAAGATCAAAGGCATCGTCGTCTGCCCACAACCCCGCGCCGCCGATGTGGGGGCGGAAATTCTGCGTCGCGGCGGCAATGCCTTTGATGCCGCAGTCGCCACCGCTTTCTGCCAAATGGTGCAAGACCCCTTCATGTGCGGCATTGGCGGGATGGGCACTTTGCAATTCCGCGAATCCAAAACCGGCCGTCAGGGCATGATTGATTTCCACGCCCGCGCGGGCGCCAAGGTGCGCGCCGATATGTGGGAAGCCGATAGCAAGGGCAAATCCGAAATCTCCGGCTATGCGCTGTTTGAGGATCACCGGGCGGAGCTTGGCTATACCGCCATCATGACCCCCGGCACGGTGGCGGGCTTTGCGCATTTCCACGCGCAATTCTGCACCATGGATTGGGCGGATTTGCTGGCGCCCGCCATTGCCATGGCGCGGGATGGCGTGCTGGTAACGCCCTTCTTCCGCGATTTCCTGGAGCGCAAACCCCAGCCCGGCCTGCCCAGCGGCTTGCAGCGCGTGATGAAAACCAAAGCCTGCGCCGCGCTTTACTTGAACCAGGCCGGCCAATTGCATGAAGTCGGCGAAAAGCTGGTGCATGCCGAGTTGGCCCGCACGCTGGAACGCATCGCCGCCAAGGGCGCGCAGGATTTTTATATGGGCGAAATCGCCGGGCAGATCGTCAGCGATTTCGCGCAATACGGCGCCTTCATCACTGCGGATGATTTGCGCGATTACCGCGTGCGCGAAAGCGCGCCCGTGATTGGCACCTATCGGGGCTACAAGATTTCATCCAACCCACCACCGGGTTCGGGCGCGGTACTGATCGCCATGCTGAATATCCTGGAGCAATTCGATCTTGGCGCGCTGCCCGCCGGCAGTGCTGGGCATTATGATCTGGTCGCGCGCGCCATGGCGGCTGCGCATCACGACCGTGATGAAGCGCTGGGGGATCCGGATTTCGTGCCCGTGCCAACCGAATCCCTGATGTCAAAAACCCGCGCTGCCGAATGGGCCAAGCGCATTCGCGATGGCTGGCTGCCGGGCGGGCGGATTGGTGAACCACCTTCCTGCACCACGCATCTTTCTGTCTGGGATGCAGCGGGCAATTGCGTTTCCGTCACGCATACGCTTGGCACCGGCGCCGGCGTGGTGACACCCGGGCTTGGCTTCAATTGGAACAACGCCATGAAGCTGTTTGATATGCGCCCGGGCCGCGCCAATAGCATGGCGCCCGGCAAGGCGCGCACCACCGGCATGGTACCAACCATTGTGTACAAGAATGACGAGCCCTGGCTGATTGTCGGCGCACCTGGCGGCAGCGTGATCATCTCCGCGGTGCTCACTACAATCATCAATGCGATTGATTTCGGCATGTCGGCGGTGGAAGCGGTTTCCTTCCCACGCATC
>JBILPX010000209.1:0-5900 GCA_044373565.1 Roseomonas sp. | reverse complement strand
TTCCGGCCAGGCAGCGACCACCTTCGCGGTGATGAATTTGTGCGAAGCGGGGGATAATATTGTCTCCTCCACCGATCTTTACGGCGGCACATGGAATCTTTTCGCCAATACGCTGAAGCAATTCGGCATTGAAGTGCGCTTTGTGGACCCCGCTGATCCGGAAGGCTTTGCGCGCGCCACAGATGCGCGCACCCGCGCTTATTACGCGGAAACCCTACCCAATCCAAAGCTGCAAGTCTTCCCGATAGCGGAAGTGGCCGCCATTGGCCGCAAGCTCGGCATTCCGTTAATTATGGACAACACCGCGGCGCCAATCATCTGCCGCCCGCTGGAACATGGCGCGGCGATTGTCATGCATTCCACCACCAAATGGATTGGCGGGCATGGCAACAGCATTGGCGGTGTGGTGGTGGATGGCGGTAATTTCGATTGGGAAGCGCATGGGGATCGCTTCCCCACACTGAACAAGCCTGATCCGTCTTATCACGGCGCGGTCTGGACCCAGGCGGTAAAAGCGCTTGGCCCGATTGCCTACATCATCCGCATGCGCACCTGCCTGCTGCGCGATTTGGGCGCGCCCATGTCGCCGATGAATGCCTTCCTGTTCCTGCAAGGGATGGAAACCCTGCCGCTCCGCATGGAACGCCATTGCGCCAATGCCACCCGCGCGGCCGCCTTCCTGGCGCAGCACCCTTCGGTGACCCGGGTGATCCACCCATCCCTGATGGAAGGCGAAAGCCGCCGCCGCGCCGATGCTTATTTGCGCGGCGGGCATGGCAGCCTGATTGGGATTGAACTCAAGGGCGGCAAGGAAGCCGGGCAACGCTTTATTGAGGCGCTGAAAATGTTCTACCACGTAGCCAATATCGGTGATGCGCGCAGCTTGGCGATCCATCCCGCCACCACCACCCATAGCCAATTGGATGAAAGCGAACAGGCGGCATCCGGCGTGACACCCGGTTACGTCCGGCTGTCCATCGGCATTGAACATATTGACGATATATTGGCGGATCTGGACCAGGCGCTGAAGGTGGCACAGGCATGAACGCGGATCGTCGCCGGATGGCGCAAGAACTCGGCCCTGGCCCCGCTGCGCCCGCGCTTGGCGCCTTCCCTGCCATTCGCATGCGCCGCAATCGCTATGATGCCTGGACGCGCAAGCTGGTTGCGGAAAATGTGCTGAGTGTTGGTGATCTGATCTGGCCGATCTTCATCATGGAAGGCACCAATACCATCATGCCGGTTGCTTCCATGCCGGGTGTGGTGCGCGTGACCATTGATAAGCTGGAAGAACATGTCGCACCTGCCGTGAAACTTGGGGTGCCGGCGGTGGCGCTGTTTCCGATGACGCCATCCGAGATCAAGGATGCGGAGGGTACGGAATCCACCAATCCGAATAATCTAATGTGCCGCGCTTCGCGCTTGCTGAAGGCGAAATTTCCAGAGCTTGGCTTGGTGGGTGATGTGGCACTCGACCCCTATACCGATCATGGGCATGATGGCGTGATCCGCGATGGTTATGTGGCCAATGACGATACACTCGCCATTCTGACCGCGCAGGCGGTCAATCAGGCGGAAGCGGGCATTGATGTGATCGCGCCGTCCGACATGATGGATGGGCGGGTCGCCGCCATTCGTGCCGCACTTGATGCGCGGGGTTTTATCCATACGCGCATCATGTCTTATGCGGCGAAATATGCCTCGGCGTTTTATGGGCCGTTCCGGGATGCGGTGGGGTCTGGTTCATCGCTCAAGGGCGACAAGAAAACCTATCAGATGGACCCGGCCAATACGGATGAGGCGATGCGCGAAGTGGCGATAGACCTGGCCGAGGGTGCGGATATGATCATGGTCAAGCCGGGCATGCCGTATCTGGATATTGTGCGGCGCGTGCATGAACGCTTCGGCGTGCCCACCTTCGCCTATCAGGTGAGTGGTGAATACGCCATGATCGCGGGTGCGGCGCAAAATGGCTGGATCGATCGCGAACGCGCCATGATGGAAAGCCTGCTGGGCTTCAAGCGCGCCGGCGCGGCGGGGGTGCTGACCTATTTCGCGGTGGATGCGGCGGCGGTACTGAAGCGGGGGTGAAGCCCCCGCGCCTTGGGCGATGCCGCGCAAGGCCGCAGCACTGACATGGTGCGGGACGTCAAGGGATCATGGCGGGCGCTATATTGCCTTGAAATCAGCGACAGCACTTCTGGTTTCTCCTGGCCAAATCGAGCTTCAGTCGCATTCTGCGCCGACTGCGACTGACACCTGAAAGGGAAAAGCCAGGGCCATATTATCCACTGAGATGAATGCCTGCCCACCGGGGGACTTGAACCCCCACACCCTTGCGAGCTACGGATTTTAAGTCCGCTGCGTCTACCATTCCGCCAGGCGGGCCAGGCCAGCGCTTTCTAGACCTTTTCTGCGGCGGGTGAAAACGCCCCTCATCTGCCCCCTTGGCGCGCGCACCAATCACGCCAAATGAAGCGCCAGGCGGCTTCCAAGCCCCGGGCATAGGTGGCGGCATCAGCCAAAGGCCCGAGCGAGAGTCGCGCCCGGATCGCGGCCAGCCCCTCCGCATCCCGCGCAAAGGCTACGGCTTTTTCGATGTAATCTGCGGTATCCGCAGCAATCCAATCCGTCAGCCTCACCGCGTTCAGCAGCGTTTCACCATTGCGGCTGATCATGCCGCCGCGCCCGCGCTGTATCAGGGTTGGCACCCCGGCATGGATCGCCTCCGCCGTTGTAGTGCCGCCCGGAAAGGGGAAGGGGTCCAGCATGAAATCCACCGTCGCATAGCGCGCAAAGTAGTCGGCACGCGGGCTATGGCCTTCCAGATCTAGGCGCGTAATATCGCCCCCCACGGCCGTGAAACGCGCGCGGAGTTTTTGCGCTGTCGCCGCTTCGCGCAGCACGGCGGTTTTCAATAAAAGCCGCGCATCAGGCAGGCGGGCAAGAATCGCGGCCCAAGCGCTCAGCACCTCATCATTAATCTTGGCCAGGTTATTGAAGCAGCCAAAGGTCACATGGCCCTGGCGTAGCATGGGCGGTGGGCTCGGCGCTACGACTTGCTTCGGCGGTGTGTAGCACAAATAGCAGCCCGGCAGCCGGAGCGGTTTTTCGATGTAGTGCGCCTCATCTTCCAGCGGCAGCGCCACAGCATCGGCGATGATCCAATCCATCGCCGCCACGCCATTGGTATTGGCATAGCCAATCCAGCTTACCTGCACCGGTGCGGGCCGATATTCCATCACGCCAATGCGGCTTGCTTCGGTGTGGCCTGTCAGATCAACCAGAATATCAATGGCATCAGCACGGATTTGCGCAACAATCGCAGCGTCTTCCAGCGTGCCCACAGGCCGCCACGCATCGAAAAGCCCGCGCAGCCGCGCCGTAGTGGCATCCGCGCGCTTGCCAACATCATAAGCCGTTAGGTGAAACCCCGCGCGCTGATGCGCCGCAATCGCCGCTTCCAGAAAATATCCAACAGGATGTTGGCGGAAATCACCGGAGAGCATGCCAATGCGCAATCGCCGATCCGGATCGGGCGTATTGGCAAAGATCGCCGGGGCAGAGCGGGCAAAGCGCGCGGCATAGGCACGATGCGCCGCCGCAACCTCTTCCGCGGTGATGCCCGGCATGTAATTCAACCCCAGCAACAGGTTTTGCCACGCGGGTCGGCAAAGCGGGTCTTCTGCAATGGCCCGGCGCTGCACCGCCATGGCCGCGCCAATATCGCCAGCTTGCTGCAAGGCCAGCCCATGATTCACCTTGGCATCAGCACGATCCGGCATCTCCGCCGCCACGCGCGCCAGATGCGGAATGGCCGCGCTGGGCAACCCAAATCCCATGAGCGTTGTGCCCAATTCGCTCCGCATCAGCGCATCGCCAGGAGCTGTTTCAAGCAGCGCCTGCAAATGGAAAATGGCGCGGTCCGGGCGCCCTGCATCGCGCCAAATCCCAGCGACAGCTCGGTGCAAATCCTCTCCGGCGCCGGCAGCCAGCGTGCCGGAGATTACCTCAGCCGCCGCATCGGCGCTTGTGGGCAAAAGCAACGCCACCAGATTGGCGGCAGCGCGTACATAGGCCGGGCGCTGGCGTAGCGCTTCACGAAAGGCCGCTTCGGCCCCGGCCCGATCACCGGAAAATCGCAAGGCCTGTCCCAGATTATTGCGAATTTCCGGAGCATCCCGGCCAAGCGTGATGGCGCGATTGAACAGCGTTACCGCGGCGCCGAAATCCCGCGCCCCCAGGCGTGCCATGGCCTGATCAAGCAGCGCCCCGCTATCGGTTGCTGCGTTCATCCCGCAATTGCATAGGCCGGGCGCCGTGGATCGGCCCCCGCACGCACCAGCCCTGTTGCGGGGTCTGACATCACCGCCTCCACACTGCCGGCAAGCCAGGTGATATCAGACCATTCCTTGATGTCATGCCCACGGCCCGCCAGCGCATTGCGCGTCGCTTCAGGAATGCGCGTTTCTACCGCAAGCCGCCGCGGGAAATAATCAAACGGCGCGAAGGATGACGGGAAGGCATAGGATGAAACGCGCGGCGCTTCGATGGCTTCCTGCAATTCCATGCCGAAATGCAGCACATTCAACATCACCTGCAACATGGCCTGAATTTGCACATCGCCGCCCGGCGTCCCTAAGGGCATCACACCGCCAGCGCGCGTCACCACCATGGCGGGGTTGGGCGTCAGGCGCGGGCGCTTGCCAGGTGCCACACCGGCGGGATGCGCGGGATCAGGCCGGCTCTGGCTGCCGCGATTGGAAGGGATCAGGCCAAGCCCCGGCACCACAGGCGAATTCCAGGACCCATCGGAAGGTGTGGCGCTGAAGGCATTGCCCCAACGATCCACCACCGCGACATAGGATGTATCGGCTTCAATCGTCGGCAAATCGCGCCGTACCGGCCCATCCGCCGCGCGCCCCACGCCAAGCAAGGGTGGATACATGGAAGGATGCGCGCGCACCGGGTCCATTTCCGCCACACGCGCCGCCAGATGCGCATCTGACAGCAACGCATCAATCGGCACATCAATGAAGGCAGGATCACCGAAATGATATTCGCGATCCGCCATAGCGGCTTTCACGCATTCGGTGAAAAGATGCAGATATTCAGCCGAGTTATGTTCCAGCCCATCAAGCCCGGCGCGTTCCATCAACAGCAGCGCTTCCAAAAGCGCCGGGCCCTGGCACCAGGGGCCGCAGGTAATCACCTCATGCCCACGCCAGCGGCGCGTTATGGCGAGTTCCAGCCGAGAATGGAAACCTGCCATGTCGGCCATGGTCAGGAAGCCACCTTCGCGGCGCTGAAAGGCCACGATTTCCCGCGCGATATCGCCGCGGTAAAACGCCGCATGCGCTGCCGCCAACCCCGCAAGCCTGCCTTTACCGGCTGCGCGTTTTTCTTCATCCACCATATAGCTAAGGCTGCGCGCCAGATCGTTTTGGATGAATCGCTCGCCGATTTTGGGTGGTGCGCCGCCGGGCAGGAAAATCGCCGCATTGGACGGCCAGCGCGCATATTCCGCGACATGCGCCGAAACACTTTCCGCGAGCAGCGGATACACGGCAAAACCTTCCGCCGCGTAGCGAATGGCATATTGCGCCACATCGCCGAACCCCATGGTGCCATGCCGTTCCAAAGCCGTGATCCAGGCATCAGGCGCGGCGGGCACCACGGTGCGGCGCACGCCTTGAGGAATCTTCCCGCCATGTTCGCGCATAAAGACATCAGGCGGCAGAGACGCCGGCCAATGGCCAAGCCCCGCGATGGTTTCCACCTGGCCATTGGCAAGCCGGATCATGATGGGCGCGACCCCCGCCACATTCACCAAATCCGGCAGCAGCACACCAAGCGCAATACCGGCCGCGCAGCCCGCATCCACCGCATTGCCGCCTGCT
>JBILPX010000206.1:0-5948 GCA_044373565.1 Roseomonas sp. | reverse complement strand
AGATGCCATGGCGAATCTTCCGCACCCTCAAGTCTAATTGCACAAGCGCTTTTTGTCTCAGCCTTCTTGGCACGGAGGGGGCTGATCAATAATGGGACTCTTTGAGTGAGACCGTCTTGCCTTCCGCGAGGGTTCATGGCAAATGCTCCGTACGAAGCGGGCGTAGCTCAGGGGTAGAGCACAACCTTGCCAAGGTTGGGGTCGAGGGTTCGAATCCCTTCGCCCGCTCCAGTCGCCACCTAGCCGAACCGGGTTAGCGCCCCAGGCGACCACCTAAACCCCCTTGAAAACAAAGCTTTTTCTGGCGACCCTGAGGGTGGTGAAGCGGAATGTTTCGGCGTTTTCTCTCTAAAACGCCCTATTCTCTCCAAAGCTTGAGGGTAGGTTGATTTTTCCAACAAGGTTTAAAGCTTTGATCTAAAATGGTTTTGGTTATACTACGGTGCGGATTGGTTGGGAAATGGACTGGTGGGGCGGTGGGGGTTGGGGGCGAGCAATGCAGAAAACGGCGTAGCCTTATGGTCCCATCAGTGCCAGGTGTTCTTCGATGATCGGCAGTTCCGCTGGCGGCACAACTTGCCGCCAGTTTTCGACACCAGGAAGCTTGCCTGGATTGCGGCGGATGAGTTCGGTTTTCAGGTAGGGATAGCCCATGCCTTCCACCAATTCCCTCCATAAATGATGGCATGGATTGAAGGGCACGCGGGCAAAGGCTTCCACACTGCTGTAGCGAGGGGCGATGCGCGTCCGCGTTGTGGCGTTGGCGAGTGCGGCGAGCCTTTCCTGCCCAAATAATGCGCAGCATGGCACCCCCGCGCGGAGCATGCGTTGGGTGAGGCCGATTTCTCCGCGCCGGACCACTCGCCATTTACTGCGCGTATCTGTCAGGTCCCCCAAGTGGCCAAGCATTTCCGCAACCGCCCCTGCCCCGCGGCTGAGCAACGCATAGGATTGCAGATGCGCCCCGCCGCCAAGACTTTCGGTGAGGCCGAAAAACCCATCACCGCCCGCGCGCCAGGCATCCACTAAGGGGGAAAGCGGCAGAAAGGGGCCAAGCAAGCTATCATTGGTGAGCAGCAATTCCCGTGGGGTGCCGAAGCGTTGCAGGGCAATGGCTGCTGCATCCCGCCAGGCGCCAAAATCCCGCCCAACATTGGCGCGGCGGATGCGGAGCACGGAATCTTCGGCAACGGCATCCCAATCCGCCGCGGGCGGGGTGGCATTGGTGATGAAAACACAAGAAAACCCGGCTTCGCGCCAAAGCCTGACTTGACGGCGCACCATGGGCGAGATGCGGCCATCAGGCGACCAATGCAGGTATAGTGCGAGGGAGTGTGTGGTGGGGGCGTGGCCGTCTGAAGTCTCGAAGATCTCCGAGTGTTCTGGCTCAAAGTGATCAAGGAGCGTTGCCGAACCTGTTTCCCAAAGGATTTCAGCCACGCGTCGGGCGAAGCGCAACGGGGAACGAGTGGCGAAGTTAAGAGCCCAGCGTTCCCGTGAACTAATTGCGGCGGAAAGGGCGGAGAGTTGGTACGAAAGCACGTTTCAAGGCCCAATCCTGCTTAGGCATCAGAGCGTGCCCCTCACCCCAAATTCGCTATTGGAAGAACACACGTCACTGATTAGTATTCCGTCAATACCACCTTGTGCGCAAGCCTCGCTTATGTTTATCCAAAGGAAGCTTGAACCATGACGGGATTGTAGCCAAAAAAAACTTGGGCTTTCGGGAATACTGTTCCCTGACGCTCGGGGCCATTTTGACCCCTCTCGAGTGATTTTCGCCCCATGCTTCGTAGAGGCCACAGGGAAAGCACTTCAGCACAGTATTCTGATGATAAGGCGATAGGGCTTGTGGAGCGATGACCGAAGATATCACCGTGGCATTCCTTGCACATGGCGTGGACGGAGGGCTTGACGCGGTTGAGGCATTTTTTGCCAGTTACGACCGACACCCCGCAGGCGCACCTCATTTTTTGGTGATATTGGCAAAAGGCTGGGAAGGCGTGCCGGGTCGTGAGCGCCTGGGGGAAATAGCCGTCGCTGCGGGTGCCGCCGTTCTTGATTTACCTGATGATGGCTACGATTGGGGTGCATATTTTCGCCTGTCAGCCATCGCTAAAACTGAGTATTTGGTCCTTCTGAATACGCATAGCCGCATTTTGAAGGATAACTGGCTTGCATTGCTCCATGCACAAATGAAGCGACCTGGGATAGGCTTGGCGGGATGCACCGGAAGTTGGGGAACCATAGGCTGGAATTTTGCGCATCCGATTTTTCACATTCGGCGACACTGGAGAAAAAATAAGCGCGTGAAAGCCATAGGCTTCACGGTATGGGTGGGACTGCGTTATCTTTATTTTCTGCTTTCTCGCAGGCGGCATTTTCCTAGTTTCCCAAACCCCCATATCCGCTCAAATGCATTCATGCTGCGGACAGCGCAAATGCGGGAATTCGCGGAGAAGTATAAATTGCCGAACGCAAAACATGAGGCGCATCATCTGGAATGCGGCCATGACGGCTTGAGCCGCTTTATCGAAGCCAAGGGTCTTGGCCTATTATTGTGTGGTGCGGATGGCGCCGGGCACGTGCCCTCCTCATGGCCTGATAGTGGTATTTTCTGTTTTCCTGATCAGCCAAATCTGCTGGTTGCGGACAATGTTACTAGTGACTACGCGAACCGAACACAGAGAATGAAACGAGAGCTCGAATTGGTATTCTGGGGACGTACTCTCGCGCCATATGGCGATGAACCATGAAGCGCATCGTGCCCCATTCGGTCCCGTCAAGTCCGAGATGAGGGGTGAAGCAAAATGAACCGTCCAGAATTCTCGGTCTTGCTCCCAACAAGAAACCGTGTCCGCCTGCTGGCTGAAGCGATAGAAACTGTGCGCGCCCAGGACTTCGAGGATTGGGAAATTATAGTTTCAGACAATGCTTCGGTGGAGGATGTTGGGGGATTGGTTGAAAGTATTGGTGATGGCCGCATTGTCTATCTTCGCAGTGACAAGCCCTTGCCTGTGACGGATAACTGGAACCGCGCCGTTGACGCAGCGCGCGGTCGCTGGGTTGTGATGCTGGGTGATGATGATGGTCTTGTGCCAGGCTATTTTCGAGCCATGCAGGCCGCCTGTGCGGCGCTGAACTTCCCAGAGATTGTTTATCATGGCGCCTATCATTTCATGGCACCAGATGTCTTGCCGGGGCAGCCCGAAGGCTCGCTTTCCGATGTCACAAGAATGCACTCACTTCTATTAGGACATGATGGGCCAAGTCTGTTGCCGCGTGCTCAATGTGAAGCGGCCGCCCGCGCTGCCTTGGACATGCGGGCAATCTATGGCTTCAACATGCAGTATTTCCTCTTCCGTGCAGATTTCCTGGACAGGATGCGCCAATTTGGCCCGGTTTTTCGCGGCCCATATCCGGATTTCTACGCAGCCAATATGGCTTTGTTGTTGGCAGAAAAGGTTGGTGCGATACCCGCGCCCATGACCGTGATCGGCATCACGCGCAAATCCTATGGCTATTTTCACTTTAACAACAACGAAGCCGCCGGAGTTGATTTTCTGGCCAATCAAGATTTTGCGGATCATGTATCACCCGAATTGCGTCAGCACTTATTACCAGGAAGCCTCATGAATACGCTCTGGCTGGTTTCAGTCGCGCTGGTACGTGATAGCTTGCCTGACATGCCTGACTTGCATCTTGGTATCGAACGCTATCGGCGCCTGCAGATCCTCGAAAATTGTATAAATCAGGCCCGCAAAGCTAGCGTCGCCACGCGTGAGCGCCTGGACCTTATACCATTACTCCGTTTCAATGAGCGCTTGCTTCTACTGGCGCTTCGGATGATTGTCTGGCTTCTCATCTTTCTCCCACCGCGCTGGCTAGCCGCTTTCGCCATAAGGGCAAACCGATTTATGGACCAATATCACGATACTGGTGAAGGTGCCCGGCGATTGCCCCTAGCGCCGCGTAGCATGACGGAAGCGATTGCGGGGCTGCGCGAACGCAAGAAGGATCAGGTATCGTGATCACAAAATGCCCTTACTGCGCCGGTACAACGAAAGCCCTTTTGTCGGCCCCAGATATAAATCGGCGTGTCAGCGATACCATATTCCATCTGCGACACTGCCAAGACTGCGGCTTGAATTTTCTTACCAATCCCCCGGCTGATCTTGGGCCGTATTACACATCCGATTATCACTATATTCCAAAGGATCGGGCCGAGCTTGCGCAGCATCTACCGATGCAGCGGTTCAAGATTGATCTGCTCAAGCGCTTTTGCCCTGGCGGAAAACTTCTGGAGATTGGTCCTTCAATCGGCCAATTTTGCGCATTGGCGCAGGAAGCGGGCTTCGCGGTCCATGCCATCGAAATGGATGCGGCCTGCGTGTCCTTCTTGCGGGAAGAGCTTGGCGTCAACACATCCCAATCCGCCGATCCTGCTGAAGTCTTGCGGGGATCGTCCGAAAGCTTTGACGCGATATGTCTTTGGCATTCGCTTGAGCACTTACCGGCCTTCTGGGAAGTCTTGCTCGCGGCGCGTGACCGCCTGGCACCTGGGGGCGTGATCCTGATTGCCGCACCCAATCCTCAAGCATTCCAGGCGAAACTGATGGGGGCGAACTGGCCACATCATGACTTACCGCGGCATTTATTTGGCATCAGCATCCCCTGGCTAAAGCGATGGAGCGAAGAGCACGCCATGGAATTGGCTTTCGCCACGACACGTGATGAAGGTAGCATTTATTGGAATCGGTTTTCCTGGGCCATGAAATTCCGAAGGTTTGCGCCGCAAATCGGGATTGCCCAACGCTTGATCTGGTGACTTGGATTGTTATTCGGTACCTTATTCAAGCCGCTTGAGGATCGGGAAGGAAAAGGGGCATGCTATACGGCGATTTTGCAGAATCCACCTTAGGCGCCATCAATGACTGGTCTTGGCCTTCAGTTAGGAAATAGCGGAAACTACGGATTGTCCCGAAAAAATTGGCGCCAAAAGCCTTAGCGGCTGCATCATTCGCGCCTCACCTGCTATTGGTCACAGAAGTGATCTACGCTGAAACTAAGCGATGATATGCCTTTTCGGTTATCTCCTCAATCGAATGGGTTTGCATGGAACGTGAAGCTCTTGCTCCGACCATCAAAGCGCCTCTACAGATCCATCCCCCACAATCCGCCCGGCCTCAAGCGTGATCACCCGGTTGCACCAACGCTTCACCACATCCATGTCATGGGTCGCAATCACCAATATCTCCGATGCCTTCACCAATTGCTCAAGCCGCGTTTCCGCTTTCGCCATAAACTCGGCGTCGCCCGCGCTGAACCATTCATCCATCAGCAGGATTTGCGGCTGAAAGGCAGTTGCAACAGCAAAGGCCAGGCGGATGGACATGCCGGCGGAATAGCCATGGATCGGCACATCCAGAAACTCACCAAGGCCGGAAAACTCGCCTGCATCCGCCTCAAGGGCTGCGATTTGCTGGGCATTCAGCCCACGGTAAAGGCCTCGAAGGCGTATATTATCCCGCCCGGTTGAAAGTGCGTCCATGCCTGCGGAGGGGTCAATCAGGGTGCCGATCTCCCCCTCCACGGTCAGGCGGCCGCCAACGGGTTCATAAATACCGGCAAGGGTGCGCAGCAGGGTAGTTTTGCCGGCGCCATTATGGCCTACCAGTGCCACCCTTTCCCCACTTTCGATGGTAAAGTTCAGGCCTGAAAGGGCGGAAATCACCACGCGGTTCTGTGGATCTTCCTTCACCCTACGGCTCGCCACACCAAGCAGGCGCTTTTTCATGCTGCGCGCAAAGTGGTAAAGCGGAAATTCAATGCGCAGATCTTCGGCGCGAATGCTTGCCATGGCGTCAGACCCAGAATGCAATTCGGCAGCGGAATCGGGCGAATAACAAACCTGCCAAAACCACGTGAACCGTAGTATAAAAAACAGC
>JBILPX010000318.1:0-3813 GCA_044373565.1 Roseomonas sp. | reverse complement strand
CGTGAGGAAGATGACCAGCGCCCGCGCGTTGATTTGAACGAAGGGCGCCGGCTGCTGACGGAAGCGGGTTATCCGAATGGCTTTGGCGTGACGCTGGATTGCCCGAATGACCGTTATGTGAATGATGAGGCGATCTGCACCGCCGTTGTCGCCATGCTGGCGCGCATCAATATCCGCGTGACGCTGAACGCGCAGACACGCGCGCGTTTCTTTGCCGAAGTGAATGCGCCTGGCTACAATACCAGCTTCTATCTGCTGGGTTGGACGCCGGCGACGTCAGACGCGCATAACGCGCTGTTCAACCTGGCCGCCACCCGCGATGGCTCGCGCGGCATGTTCAATAATGGCGGCTATTCCAGCCCGCGCCTGGATGATCTGATCAGCCGGATCGCGGTGGAAACCAACCAAGCCACGCGCCAGGGGCTGATCACGGAAGCGGGCAAGGTCATTCAGAATGATGTCGGCTATATCCCGCTGCATCAGCAGCAGATTGTCTGGGCCGTGCGCCAAGGCTGGAACGTAGTGCAGACGGCGGATAACTACATCCAGCTGCGCTTCGTGCGTCAGGGGCAATAAGGCCCGGCACAGAATGAACCCGTCCGGTAGATGCCGGGCGGGTTTTTCTTTGACCTGGTGACTGGCCCAGGCTGGACCCACGCCCCATTGATCCCCCCTGGAAAAGGGAGGATGCTCCCCCGGCGCTAGGCTCAAGAAAAGCGCAGGAGGAACCGTGACTGAAGCGGCAATAGATTGCGACCTGCATCCGGGCCTGCCGAGCATGGCAAGCCTGTTCCCCTATATGGATCACCATTGGCGGACCAGCCTGAAGGAACGCGGCGTTTCGCAGCTTGAAAGCGCTTCCTGGCCGCCCGCGGCACCTTCCACCGTGCGCGCCGATTGGCGAGGCCCGAAGGGTGAAGCACCCTGCACGCTGGCCTTGTTGCAAGCGCAAGTGTTGGACCGCTGGGGGGTTGGCACCGGCATCCTGAACCCGCTTTTCCCGGCGCAGCTTCCCTTCAGCCGAGACCTCTCGGCCGCCTTTGCGCGCGCGTTGAATGATTGGATCCGCGCCGAATGGCTAGAAGGCGATAAGCGTCTGCGCGCTTCCATCCTGCTACCCAATGCCATCGAAGAATCGGTGGCCGAGATCGAACGCCTGGCGCCAGACCGCCGCTTTGTGCAGGCGATGACGCTTTGCATGGGGGAAATTCCGCTGGGTCGGCGCGAATGGTGGCCGGTGTATGAGGCACTCAGCCGCCACGACATGCCGCTCGCCATTCATGCGGGCAGTAATTGGCGCCACCCCGTCACCTCGGTCGGCTGGCCTTCCTATTATCTTGAGGAATACACGGCGAATTCGATGGGGTTTCAAGCATCGCTTGCCTCCCTGATCACCGAGGGCGTCTTTGTGAAATTCCCGAAGCTCAAGGTTGTGCTGCTGGAAAGCGGCGTGTCCTGGCTGCCGTCCTTCCTGTGGCGGTTGGTGAAATCCTGGAAGGGCGTGCGTTTTGAAGTGCCCTGGCTGGATCGCCCGCCATCGGAATATGTGCGCGACCATGTGCGGCTTTCGATCCGCCCGCTGGATGTACCGGAAGAAGCCGCGACCATGGCGCGGCTGATGGATCATCTGGGATCGGATGAGCTGTTGTTGTGGTCTTCCGATTGGCCGCATGCGCATTTTGAAGGGGACGCGACCGTGCCCCAAGGGCTCGACCCCGGCCTGCTCAAGAAAATCATGGTGGATAACCCGCGCGCGACTTATGCTCGGTTGCGGGAAGGAGCATTGGCATGAACATCATCCGCCCCATCGCCGCCCCTGGCCGGCCCGCCGCCGCAACCCTTGGCCTGGTGGATTGCGATATCCATCCGCGCTGCGCGGATTTGGGCGAATATCGCCCCTTCATGACCGATGCCGCGTGGCACCGCCTGACGACCTACGGCATTCATGCGCGCCACGGCTTCCATAAGGGCTATCCCTTCCCGAAGGCGGCGCCGCTCGCCAGCCGGCGCGATTCCTGGGGGCCGCAGGGCCAGCCGCCCGCTTCCGATCTTGGCTTTGTGCAGAAGCAATTCCTGGATCATTACGGGCTGGATATTGGCGTGCTGAACCCCTTGCAGCCTTCCGGCCAGGGCGATGTAAATGATGAACTTTCGGTGGCCCTCGCCCATGCTGTGAATGAATGGCAATTGGCGCATTGGGTGGATCATGATGCGCGGCTGCGCGCTTCCATTGTGGTGCCTTATGAGGATGCGGCGGCATCGGCCGCGGAAATCCGCAAGCGCGCTGGCGACGCCCGCTTCTGCCAGGTGCTGCTGATGAGCCGTACTTCAGAACCGCTTGGCCGGAAGCGCTATTGGCCGATTTATGAGGCAGCCGCGGAAGTGGGCCTCCCGATTGGCATTCATGCTTTTGGTTTTTCCGGCAATGCCATGACCAATGGCGGCTGGCCTTCCTTCTATGTTGAGGAAGTGCAGGAACACGCGACCAGTGCCCAAGCCCAGGTCGCATCCTTGGTGGTGGAGGGCGTGTTTGAACGCTTCCCCACGCTGAAGATTTTGATGATTGAATGCGGTTTTGGGTGGATGCCATCACTCGGCTGGCGGCTGGATAATAACTGGAAGCGCCTGCGTGATGAGGTGCCGCATCTGAAGCGCGCGCCAAGCGAATACATGCGCGACCATGTCTATGTCTCCACCCAGCCAATCGAAGAGCCAGCCAAGGGTGAGCATTTGCTGGATGCGATGGAATGGATCGGCTGGGATCGCATTCTCTACGCCAGTGACTATCCGCATTGGGATTTTGACGATCCGCGCATTGCGATTCCTTCCTTCATTCCGGTGGAAAAGCGCGCCGCAATTTTCGGCGGCAATGCGCGCGGTTTCTATCGGCTGTAATGGCGCGGTATGTTGTTGGGGCGGTGGATGAAATCCCGCCCGGCGGCCGGAAGCTGGTGGAAGCAGATGGCAAGAAGATTGTGGTGTTCAATCTGGGCGGTGAATTCTTCGCATTGCTGGATCGCTGCCCGCATCAAGGGAGCGCGCTTTCGGGCGGCATATTATGCGGCCTGACGCTGAGTGATGAACCGGGGAAGTATCAATTCTCCCGCGCCGGAGAGATGCTGCGCTGCCCTTGGCACAACTGGGAGTTCGATATCCGCACGGGGAAAAGCTGGTTCGATCCGCGCCGAACCAAGGTGCGCGCCTTTCCGGCGCATGTGGAAGCTGGAGCTGCCTTGGTAGAGGGGCCGTATCAGGCAGAGACATTCGCGGTAAAGGTTGAGGCTGATTATGTGGTGGTGGAGGTTTAAGCGCAGGGGGCGGTGACGCCCTCCTTCAAGTCACCCTGAATAACTCGCGATCTCAATCAAGTTACCATCGGGATCGCGGCAATAAACCGACATGATCGGCCCGAGCGCACCCGCTTTCGCAACAGGGCCGACTTCCACCGTCACGCCACAGGCGCGCAGATATTCCGCCACCTGATCCGATTTCATGGTGACAACAAAGCAAAGATCATCCGTCCCCGGCACGCCGCCCGCCGCACCTGTGAACCATTCTTCCTGCGTAGCACTTGCCGGGCGTAGATTGATCTTCTGCCCACCGAAGCGGAGTGAGGTGCGGCGATGCGGGCCGAATTCCTCACGCTCCATCCCCAAAACCCGCTGATACCAGGAAGCAGAGATTTCCACATCGCGGCAGCTAATGACCAAATGATCCAGGCGATCCACGGCGAAACGCATGATGTTCAGCCTTTCTTCGGCAAACGCGCCGTCACTTCGATTTCAATACGCATGATATCGGTTTGCAGCCCGG
>JBILPX010000204.1:0-5959 GCA_044373565.1 Roseomonas sp. | reverse complement strand
CCACAGATTGGCATAGCCTTCGATGGAAAACCTCTCGCGCTTTTCGATAGCGGGTGGTGTCGGCTTCTCACGCGCCCAGGCCCAGCTATCCAGCACGTAATAGGCCGCGAGGAGCAGCACGGCGCAAACCAGGAATTCACTGAAAAGATGTGTCGTCGTCCAGAAGAAGGAAACGCCTTTCAGAAAGCCCAGATAAAGCGGCGGGTCGCCCAAAGGTGTCAAAGACCCGCCAATATTGCTGACCAGGAAAATGAAAAACACAAAAGTATGGGTCTTGCGCTGACGGAAGGAATTGGCACGCAGCACCGGGCGGATCAGCAGCATGGAAGCGCCCGTGGTGCCCATCACACTCGCGATCACAGTGCCGAAGGCGAGCAGTGCGGTATTGGTGGCCGGCGTGCCGATCAGCGTGCCCTTCACCAGCACGCCGCCGCCTGTCACATAAAGCGCCAGCAGCAGGGCGATGAAGGGCAGGTATTCCTGCAATAGGATATGCCAGACCTCTGAGGCAGCAACGCCAAGCCCGAACACCAGGGCAAAGGGCAGCACCAGCAGCAAAGCCCAGCCGGCGGCGATCTTGCCGTAATGATGATGCCAAATCGGCCCCGCCAGCAGCGGCATCAGTGCGATGGAAAGCAGCAGCCCCGCGAAAGGCAGGCCCCAAGCCAGGCTCATTCCCGCGCCCGAAACCCCGGCGGCTTCCGCCGGCAGGCTCAGCGCCAGGAACAGCATCAGGGCGAAGCGGGTCGCCTTCATGGGCCAGGGCATCCCTCAAGATTTGCGGGCTTTCGCCCATACAGACCGTGCTTGCCGGATGATCTGCCCCGCCACAAGGGGGCGCCCCCTTTCCCCCATGGCTTTGCGCCCCTAGTTTGGGGGAAAGCAGGAGACCACCCAATGGAAATGAACGGCGAGCGCCGCATCCCCGCGCCCCGCCAGCGCGTCTGGGACGCGCTGAACGACCCCGAAATGCTGAAGGCCGCGATTCCCGGCTGCGAAAGCGTGACCAAAACCGCTGATGACGCGTTCGAAGCCAAGGTATCGATCAAGATCGGCCCCATGGCGGCGAAATTCGGCGGCAAGGTGAAGCTGGAAAATATTCAGGCGCCGGCTTCCTACACCATCTCCGGTGAAGGTAACGGGGGGCCCATGGGCTTTGCCAAGGGCGGCGCTGACGTTGCGCTTGAAGAAATAGGCCCCAATGAGACTTTGCTTAAATTCGCAGTAAAAGCGCAGGTCGGCGGCAAAATGGCGCAGCTTGGCGCGCGGCTGATTGATGCGACGGCCAAGCAAATGTCCGATCAATTCTTTGACCGTTTCGCTGCCGCCGTGATGGCCGCCGAACCCGCTGCCGCCGAAGCGCCGGGCGCTGCCCCAGCGCCCCTGCCCGCCCCGCCAGCCTCGAGCGCCGGCATTTCAATCTTTGAGCTGCTGCCGGAAGCGCCACTTGGCATTCCCCTGCTGGCCTGGGTGGGGGGCGCGATCTGGCTGGCTATTGTCGTGTTGATGTTCAAGTGAGCTTGCCCGCAAGCGTCGCCGAAACCCAGGCGCTGCTCGGCTCTGGTGGCTATGTTGCAGACCGCGCGCTGGCCACCACCATCCATTTGGCGCTGACCATGGGCAGGCCGCTTTTCCTGGAAGGCGAACCCGGCACGGGCAAGACGGAAATCGCCAAAGTGCTGGCCGCGCGCCTACCGCGCCGGCTGGTGCGGCTGCAATGCTATGACGGCATGGATATTTCCGCTGCTGCCTATGAATGGAATCACGCGCGGCAATTGATGGCGATACGTCTTGCGGAAGCATCGGGGGAAGCCGATAGCGCCGCGCTGGAACGCGGCATTTATGATCGCAAATTCCTCCAGCCGCGGCCCTTGCTGGATGCGCTGGAAGGCAGCCCCGCCGTGCTGCTGATTGATGAACTTGATCGCGCGGATGAACCTTTCGAAGCCTTCCTTCTGGAAATCCTCGCTGATTTCCAGATCACGATTCCTGAACTTGGCACAGTCAAAGCAACAACCCCGCCCGTTGTCATCATCACATCAAACCGCACGCGCGAAGTGCATGATGCGGTGCGCCGGCGCTGCCTTTATCATTGGGTGGATTATCCGGATGCGGCACGTGAGCGCGCCATTCTGAAGCTGCGCGCCCCTGGCCTGCCGGAAGCGCTTTCCGCGCAGGTTGTCGCTTTCGTGCAAAAGCTGCGTGAGGGCGATTACTTCAAGCTGCCCGGTGTCGCGGAGACGATTGATTGGGCGCAGGCTTTGGCAGCCCTTGATGCCAAGGCGCTTGAGCAAGGCGCGGTGGATGAAACGCTCGGCGTTTTGCTGAAGTACCAGGATGACATCGCCAAGCTGAAGGGCGAGGAAGCGGCGCGGCTGATTGCGGAGGCTCGGGCCGGGTGACGCCAGATCGCGACCCTGCCCGCATCATCGCCGGCGGCCAGCCCTTGCTGGCGGCGGCGCCCGGCGCGGGTGGGCATATCGCGACCAATTTGCTGGCCTTCACACGCTTGTTGCGCCGGTCTGGCCTGCCGCTGGGGCCGGGTGAGACGCTGAGTGCGCTGGCCGCCCTGAACGCCATTGAAATCGGGGATCGCCGGCAGGTGCATGCTGCGCTCCGCGCCGTGATGGTGCATCGGCGCGAGCATTTTGAGTTGTTCGATCAGGCGTTCCAATTGTTCTGGCGCGACCCGGAAGCCGCCGCCCATGCCGCTGCCATGGCCGCGCTGGATGGCCATAAGCCGCAATCGGAAAAGCCGCCCCCCGCGTCTCGGCGTTTGGCGGAAGCGATGCAGGGTGAAAAACCAAAGCCCCGCCCGCCTGAGCCTGAACCGCCGCGCCAGGATATGAGCTTCACGGTGAGTGACCGCGAAAAGCTGCAAAAGCTGGATTTTGAGGCCATGTCGGCGGCTGAAATCGCCGCGGCCAAGCAGGAAATTCGCAAGCTGACCCTGCCGCTTGATGAAAAACCCACGCGGCGCTTTCGCACGCATCCCGCTGGGCGCGTTGTGGATTTGCGCGCCACACTTCGCCAAAGCCTGCGGCTTGGTGGTGATATCCTGAAGCTTGAACACAAGCAGCGCGTGGAAAAGCCACCACCCTTGGTGGTGCTGTGTGACATTAGCGGCAGCATGGCGCGTTATGCGCAAATCCTGCTGCATTTCCTGCACGCCGTCACCAATGAACGGGACCGGGTGCATAGTTTCCTGTTTGGCACCAGGCTGACGAATGTGACCCGGCAATTGCGCCATCGCGATCCGGAATTCGCGTTCGAAATGGTGTCCCACATCGTGCCCGATTGGTCGGGCGGCACGCGGATTGGCGAAAGCCTTGGCCTGTTCAACAAGCTTTGGGCCAGGCGCGTGCTTGGCCAGGGCGCGGTGGTGCTGCTGATCACGGATGGGCTTGATCGTGAAGGGGCGGCAGGGCTGGCGGAAGCGACGGATCGGCTGCGGCAATCCTGCACGCGTCTGATCTGGCTCAACCCGCTGTTGCGTTTTTCGGGCTTTCAACCGAAATCCCAGGGCATTCGTGCCATGCTGCCCCATGTGGATGATTTCCGGCCCGTGCATAATCTTGAAAGCCTGCGCGCACTGATCCAAACCTTATCCGATCCGCGCACCGGCCAAAGCAGAAGGATGATGGTCGCATGACCCAGAATGACAATGCCGAAGATATCCTGGCCATCGCTGCCAATTGGAAGGCAGCCGGTGAGGATGTGGCCATAGCGACCGTGGTGGAAACCTGGGGGTCTTCGCCGCGCCCGGCGGGATCGCGGCTTGCCATCACCAAATCGGGCAAGCTGGCGGGGTCAGTTTCCGGCGGTTGCATTGAAGGGGCGGTGGCGGATGCTGCGCGGCAATCCATGACGAGCGGCGCGCCGCAATTGCTTGATTTTGGCATTTCGGATGAACGCGCTTGGGAAGTTGGGCTTTCCTGCGGTGGCAAAGTGAAGGTGTTTGTGGAGCCTCTGTCATGAAATCCGCAACCCTTGCCAGGCTGCAAGCCGAACGCGCCGCCAAGCGCGCAGTGGTGCTGCTCACACGCCTTTCCGATGGTGCGCAATTGCTCTGGCCCGGTGATGAAATGCCGGCGGAATTGGTGGAAGCGTCCAATGCCGCACTCGGCAGCGAAGAAGCGGGCAATGTGACGCTGGGTGAAGATAGCTGGTTCATCCACCCGCATAATCCGCCGCTGCGGATCATCATTGTCGGCGCGGTGCATATCGCTCAGGCCATGGCGCCCATGGCCGCCCCGCTTGGCTTTGCCATGGTGGTGGTGGACCCGCGCCGCGCCTTTGCCAGCGAAGAACGACTGCCTGGCATCACGCTTTCCACCGATTGGCCGGATGAGGCGATGGAAGCCCTTGCCCCCGATGCACGCACGGCGGTGGTGACCCTGACGCATGACCCCAAGCTGGATGATCCCGCTTTGGATGCGGCGCTGAAGAGTGAGGCGTTTTACATCGGCGCGCTAGGCAGCCGGCGCACCCACGCGAAGCGCGTGGCACGTTTGACGGAATTGGGCCATGGGGCTGAGGCAATGGGGCGGATCCATGCGCCGGTCGGGCTCAATATTAAAGCCATCACGGCGCCGGAAATTGCGCTTTCCATTATGGCGGAAATCGTAGCTGCCCGGCGGGGTGCTGCGCTTGGTGCTGTGCGGCCCATTCCCGGTGTTGCGGCATGATTTTCGGCCCAACGCGGCTTGAAGAAGCGAAAGGCGCGATCCTTGCGCATACCGTGCGCATGACCGGCCGCGTCTTGAAAAAAGGCACCGTTTTGGATGATGGCGCCATCGCCGCGCTCCGAGACGGCGGCCATCGCGAAGTGATCGCCGCCCGGCTTGAAGTGGGCGATGTGCCGGAAGATGAGGCCGCCGAAAGGCTTGGCCAAGTGCTGGCAGTGCCCTTGCTTGCGCGTTCCCGTGCCGCGACTGGGCGCGTGAATATCTTGGCCGAAACCGCTGGGCTTTTGGTCCTGGATACCAGGCGCATCGCGCGCATGAATGCCGTGGATGAAAGCCTGACGATTGCGACTTTGCCCAATTTCACGCCCGTCAACACGAAGGAAATGGTCGCGACCATCAAGGTGATTCCCTTCGCCGTGCCGGGGCAAATGCTGGGCGTGGTGGAGGCTGTCGCGAAAAGCGGCGCGGGGCCGGTGCTTGCCATTCATCCTTTCCGCGCCTTGAAAGTCGGCCTTGTGCTGTCTGAATTGCCCGGCATCAAGGAAAGCGTCATGGAAGGCGCGATAGAAGCGACGGAAGAACGCATCGCGGGGCTCTGTGGGACATTATTGCCGGTAGAACGCGTGCGCCACGATACGGTCGCAATTTCCGATGCGCTGTCGCGGCTACGTCGCGCGGGCGCTGAGATGCTGCTGGTGGCCGGCGCTTCCGCGGTGGTGGATCGGCGCGATGTGGGCCCCGCCGCCATTGTGCGCGCCGGCGGCGTGATTGATCATTTCGGTATGCCGGTTGATCCGGGCAATCTGCTCTGCCTTGGGCATATCGGCAAAATCCCCGCCATGGTGCTGCCTGGCTGTGCGCGGAGCCCCAAGCTGAATGGCTTTGATTGGGTGCTGCAAAGGCTTTTCGCAGGGCTTGAGGTAACGCCGGAAGATATCGGCGCCATGGGCGTTGGTGGCTTGCTCAAGGAAATCGAATTGCGCCCGCTGCCGCGAGAACAAGCCCCGCGCACGCCACCACCCGCGCTTGCACCGCGTCGCGGCCGCCGCGTGGCGGCGATTGTGTTGGCCGCCGGGCGGTCTCGTCGCATGGCGCCGCTGAACAAGCTGCTGGTCACGGATAATGATGGCGTGCCCATGGTGGTGCGCGTGGTGGATCAGGTGCTGGCTTCCCATGCGCGCCCGATCATTGTCGTCACCGGCCATGAGCATGACCGGGTGGAGGAGGCCCTTTCCAACCGCGCGGTGCAATTCGCGATTGCCGATGATTAC
>JBILPX010000203.1:0-5982 GCA_044373565.1 Roseomonas sp. | reverse complement strand
ATGGCAAGAACCTGACCAATGCCCGCGCCGGGCAGGATTCGCGCACCGGTGAATGGGTGGTGAATTTCACCTTTGATGGCACTGGTACCAGGCGTTTTGCCGAAATCACCCGCGCCAATGTCGGCCGCCCCTTCGCCATTGTGCTGGATGATAAGGTAATCAGCGCGCCCGTGATCCGGGAACCCATTACAGGCGGCCAGGGGCAGATCAGCGGTTCCTTTACCGTGCGCACAGCCAATGACCTTTCCGTGCTGCTCCGCGCCGGCGCCCTGCCTGCGCCGCTGACGATTGTTGAAGAACGCACGGTGGGCCCGGAATTGGGCGCGGATGCAGTTCGCGCGGGGATGATAGCGCTCGCGGCCGGGACGCTGTTCGTGTTTCTTTATATGGGCTTTGCCTATGGGGTCTTGGGCTGGTTCGCGAATATCGCGCTGGCCTTCAACATCATTCTGCTGATGGCGGGGCTTTCGGTGCTGGAAGCAACGCTTACGCTGCCTGGCATTGCCGGCATTGTGCTGACGCTTGGCACCGCGCTTGATGCGAATATCCTGATCAATGAACGCATCCGTGAGGAAGTGAAGAACGGCCGAACGCCGATAAATGCGCTGGAAGCCGGCTATACCAAGGCATCCGGCACCATTCTCGATTCCAACGTGACCAACCTTATTGCCATGGCCTGTTTGTATGGCTTTGGCTCTGGCCCGGTGAAGGGTTTTGCCGTTACGGTTGCCATCGGCACCATTGTGCAGATGTGGACCGCGGCAGTGCTGACGCGGCTTTTTGCTTCCTGGTGGTATCGCGCGACGCGGCCCAAGGAATTGCCGGTATTCCAGCGCCCAGGGCTTTCGCTATGGGAACGCCTGCGCCGCCCGCTATTTCGTATTTTCCCCGATGGCACGCGCATTCCCTTCATGCGTGGCGCCAAGACGGGGCTGATTGTCTCTGCGGTGCTTTCAACGCTTTCGGTGGCCATTGCCTTCCACCCAGGGCTGGAGAAAGGGATTGATTTCAAGGGCGGGGTAGAGATGGAAATCCGCACCCCCGGCCCCGGCGATATCAGCGTGTTGCGCGGCGCGGTTGGCGGGCTTGGGCTTGGCGATGCAACGCTGTTGCAATTTGGCGATCCCGCCACCTTTGCGCTACGCCTGCCCGCGCAGGGCGATGAAGGCGGCGTGCAAAGGGCCGTTACTGCGGTGCGTGAGGCTTTCGAAAAAGCCGCGCCCGGTACGCGCATCCTGCGCGTGGAGGCCGTCGGCAATCGGATTTCGAATGAGTTGTTCCTGGGCGGGCTAATGGCACTTGGCCTCAGTTTCCTTGCCATGCTGATCTATATCTGGGTGCGGTTTGAATGGCAGTTCGGCATCGCCGCCATCACCACGCTGATCCTGGATGCAACAAAAACGATCGGCTTCATGGTGCTGTTCGGTATTGAGTTCAACCTGACCACCGTCGCCGCGATCCTGACCATCATTGGCTTTTCGGCGAATGACAAGGTCGTTGTCTTCGACCGCATGCGCGAGAATTTGCGCAAGTTCAAAGCCATGCCGCTGGAACAATTGGTGGATCTTTCCATCAATGAAACCATGAACCGCTCACTCGGCACTTCCATGACCTTGCTGCTGTCTGCCCTGCCCCTCGCGCTTTTCGGTGGCGATACGCTTTCAGGCTTTGCCTGGGTGATGGTGGTCGGCATTGTGATTTCGGCTGGGTCTTCGGTGTTTATCGCGGCACCGATTGTGTTGTTCACCGGGCGCAACAGGCTCCGCATGCCGGATGCTGCCCCACCGGGCAAGGCTGAGGGTGCGGCGGCACGCTAGAACCTGCCCGGGCAAAGCAGGTTTCCTCTGGCCGGAATGCTGTTACAGTTCCGACAACAGGATTGCCGACGGCAGGGGATAAGGGCGCGTGGCGCAGCGCGGAAAAAGCGGGCTTGGGGGAAAAGGGCAAAGCCACAAGCTGCCCCCTGAGGCGCGCGCGAAAAGCCTGCCGGATCAGGAACAGGAACTGCGCGCCGCCCTTTCCGGGCGCCTGCTGCTGCTCCGCTACCAGCCCATCATCCGCTTGCGCAATGGCCATACCGCCGCTTTGGAAGGCCTGGTCCGTTGGCCACGGCAGGAAGCGCTATTGCAAGCTGGCGCCTTTGTCCCCTTGGCGGAAAAGCTTGGCCTGGCGCTTGATTTGACCCATGCGGTGCTGGAACGCGTCGCGCATGATTGGCAAAGAACGCCCTCACCCAAGGGCGGGCTTGCGGTGAATATACCGCTCAGTGTCCTGATGCTCCCGGAAATGCCCGCACGGCTTGCCGCAACACTGCGCCAACATGGCAAAAGGCGCGGTCCGCTGTTGCTGGAGCTCACGGAAACCGAGGCCATCCGTGACCCATCGCGTCTGCGCCGGGTCATGTTGCGCTTGAAGCGCCTTGGCATCCCGGTGCTGCTTGATGATGTGACGCTGGGCGATCACCGCTGGCGTCTCGCGGGCCTACCCTTTGCTGGCATCAAGCTTGATCGCAGCCTGGTTGAAGCGCTGCCGCGCCAGATGCGCGCGCGGCATTTCCTGCGCCGCATCCTAAGCGATTCCCACGCCAAGGGCCGCTATGTGATCGCCGAGGGCGTTTCAAACCCTTTGCTCCGCCGCACCACGCGGGGCCTCGGCGTGGATTTCGCCCAGGGCTATTTGCTCGGCCAGCCGGAACCGCCGCAGCAGAACCGCGGCGGCCAGACGCGCCTCAGCCCTGCCAGGCGCGGCGGTAGAGCGCCATAATCGCATCCGCATCCGGCACTGCCGGGTTATTGGCCGGGCTGCCAGAACCCAAGGCCTGCGCCGCCATGGTGGAAAGCAAGCCATCCCATTTCGCCGCATCAATGCCGTAGGCCGCAGGTGTGGGCACCGCCAATTCGCGGTTGAGCGCGGACAGCTCCTCGAGCAACTTCGCACCGGCGCTTTGGTCACCCTCATCCCGGCCCGCCACGCCAATGGCGCGCGCGGCTTCGGCGTATCGAGGCAAAGCGGCATTGAGCGAATAGGCGGTGACAGCCGGCAGCAGCATGGCGTTGGAAAGCCCATGCGGCACGTGGAAATGCGCCCCGATCGGGCGAGACATGCCATGCACCAGCGCGACCGAGCTATTGCTGAAGGCAAGCCCGGCAAGTGTGGCGCCCTTCATCATCGCTTCCCGCGCCGCAGCGTTTTTCGGGTCCTGATAGACAGTGCGCAGATTGGGGCCGATCAGCCGCATGGCGCGCAAAGCATATTCATCCGATTCCGGATTGGCGCGGCGAGACACCAGCGCTTCCAGCGCATGGGTCAGGCTATCAATGCCCGTATCGGCGGTGGTGCGCGGCGGGACGCTGAAGGTAAGTTCGTAATCCACAATCGCGGCCAAGGGCAGCGCGCCCAAGCCTGCGATCAGCATCTTCTCATCGGTTTCGGTATCGGTGATCACGGTGAAGCGCGTGGCCTCACTGCCCGTCCCCGCCGTGGTTGGGATGCAAATCACCGGCAAAGCGGCCTTATTCGCCTGGGCCGGCACCTTGAAGTCGCGCATTTTGGCGCCTGCGGGTGCTGCGGCCAGGATGGTCATGGCCTTGGCGGTATCCATCGGGCTGCCGCCACCGAAACCGATCAGGCAGTCATAATCGCTGGCCTGCATGGCAGTGACACCGGTGGCGATCACGGTATCGGTTGGGTCCGGCACGGTATCGCTGAAAATGCCATAGGCGATGCCGCCCGCCTTCAGCGGCGCCAGCAGCTTTTCGACCGTGCCGGAAGACACCATCCAGGGATCGGTCACGACCAGCGGGCGCGACAGGCCCAATTGCGCCAGCACCGCCGCCGCCTGGCCGATAGACCCGCCGCCCATCATCAACAGGCGGGGCGAGACGAAGGAGGTGATCACTTCACGCCCCCTTCGCGGATCATATTGATGATGCCGGAGAAATCCTTATCGCCGCCACCGCGTTCCAGATATTGCCGAAACAGCGCCAGCGCATGCGCCCCGATGGGGGAAGCCGTGCCCGTTTGCTCCACCGCTTCCTGCGCCAGGCCCAAATCCTTCGCCATCAGCGCCGCAGCGAAGCCCGGCTTGTAGTCCCGATTGGCGGGGCTGGCGGGCACCGGCCCCGGCACCGGGCAATAGCTGGAAAGCGCCCAGGAATTGCTGGTGGAGGTGGAGCAAACATCAAATAGCGCCTGATGCGAAAGTCCCAATTTTTCCGCAAGAACAAAGGCTTCCGAGGTGACAATCATGCTCGCCGCCAGCATCATATTGTTGCAAAGCTTGACACCCTGCCCCGCACCCGCCGCGCCGCAATGGATGATGTTGCGCCCCATCTGCTTCAGGATGGGCTCCGCACGGGCGAAATCTTCTGGCGAGCCGCCGACCATAAAGGTGAGCGTGCCGGCCTCAGCCCCCATGGTCCCGCCGGAGACCGGTGCGTCCACAAAGGCGCGGCCCGATTTCTCGGCGACATCGCGCGCAGTGGCGACATCAATGGTCGAACAATCAATCAGCAGCGCATCGGGGGCAGTTGCCGCCGCCATGGCGCCCGCACCAAGCCAGGCATCGCGCACATGCTGGCCCGCCGGCAGCATGGTGATGACATATTCCGCGCCGCGCGCCGCATCTGCCGCATTGGGCGCGGCTTTGGCGCCATTCGGCGTGACGGAGGCAATCGCTGCGGGCACCAGGTCAAAAACTGCGACCTCATGCCCAGTCTTCAGCAGGTTGCGCACCATATGCGCGCCCATATTGCCTAGACCAACAAAGCCGATGCGTGCCATAGCGCGCTTCCTTTCTTCTAAATTCAACGCTTTAGGGGTTTGAGTGAAAGCCGCTTGGCGCTTTCACCGGAACGGCGGGCGGCAAGCCGCGCCAGGATATTTTGGGGCCAGGGCGCCACACGCCGCTTGGTCAGATCAATGCTGAGGTAAAGCACCTCATTTTCAGCGACCTGCCAGCCTTCTTTCGCATGATACATCATGTGTCGGCAGAGCAAGCGCTTGTCATCAAAATCCAGCACCACGCTTTCGCAGGCGAGCGGCGCGCCTTCGCGCACTTCGCGGATATAGGCCTGCCAGGATTCAGCCGCGAAAGTACCCATGCCGCGCGCGCGATATTCGGGCCCAAAGCCAAGGTCGAGCCACTGCACATCGCAGGCCATGTCAAAGACAACAAGGTAATAGGCCAGATTCATATGGCCGTAGTGATCCACCCATGCGGGCTTCACCTCGGTCAGGATCGGGCGTTCGGTCATGCGCTGTGAAGATGGGGGCGGTTGCCCGCCCCCACCCCAATCAATGGATGTCTTCGGATTTCGCGAGCGCTTCGCGGAGCTTCGCGATATTGAAGCCAGGCGCGCGGGCCATATCCAGGATCACCGCTTCCTTGCGCGCGCCAAGATCAATGGCGGCGGGGATTTTGGTCACTACATCATGCGGGATCACCACCGCGCCGTGATGGTCGGCATGGATCACATCATCATGCGAAACCTGCATGCCGTGGATGGTGATCTCACACTTCAGCGCCACGATATGGACATAGGAATGGGAAGGATTGACCACCCCGGCAATGCCCTGAAAGCCCGGCGCGAACATATCAAGGTCACGCACCGAACCATTGGTCACCACGCCAAGCGCGCCAAGGCCCTTATGCACGGCGCTATTCACTTCGCCCCAAAAGGCGCCACCGCCGGGGGTGTCGTCCAGATCCTGCAAGCATACAATGGTCGGCAGGGAAGCATCGGCGACATATTCATACCAGCCGATGCGCATGGCCTTATCGGCTTCCTTGCTGCGGCCCGAAGGATAAGCCGCGCGCTGCGTGCCGGTGCGCGCCAGGCCGCAAATCGGCGGCAGCTTGCGATCCACGGCGACCATGGGGCGCACGGTGAAGCCATAATTGCGCCGATGCGGAGCGACCACTTCCAGCGCATTGCAGATGGTGGGCGTATCCCAGGCGCGCAGCGCTTCCAGATCGGCGGC